>NZ_JBMNDS010000096.1:0-38201 GCF_052543295.1 Streptomyces sp. SAS_270 | reverse complement strand
CCCGCGCCCCGAGCTCCGTGGCCGTCGTGGAACCGAGGTGCAGCCAGAGGGAGAGCCCTCCGTCGGGGAGGTCGTACGTCCACCCGGTGTCGGCGAGGAGTGCCGCGAGGTGGTCGCGCTGGGCGCGCAGGCGGTCGCGGCGGTCGGCGACGATCTCCTCCAGGCCGTCGCCGAGGAGCTCGGCGGCGATCAGCTGTTCCAGGGGCGGTGGGGACAACTGGGCCTGCAGCGGGTTGCGCCGGATTTCGCGTACGAGGTCGGAGCCGGCCCGGATCCAGCCGATGCGCAGCCCGCTCCACAGCACCTTGCCCGCCGAGCCGATCCGGACCACCCCGGGCCCGGACAGATGCGGCACGGGCCGGGCCGGTGTCCGTAGATCCAGCTCGCGCAGGGTCTCGTCGACGACGACGGTGAGGGGGTGCCCTTCGGCGAGCGCGGCGACCTCGGCGCGGGTCGCGTCGGGCATGAGCGCGCCGGTGGGGTTGTGGAAGTCGGGGGTGAGGCAGACGAGTTGGGGTGCCCGGCGGCGGACGGTCTCGGCCAGACGCCCGGTGTCCCAGCCGTGGGCAGCCGTCACGGGCACGGGCAGCAGCCGGGCCCGGCGGCGCCGCAGGATGTCCAGGAATCCCGGGAAGGTGGGGCTCTCCACGGCGACGGGCGCTCGCCGGTCGGTGTGCAGATGATCGAGGAGGAGGGTCAGCGCGGCGCGGGCGCCGGAGGTGACGAGGATCTGTTCGGGGCGGGTGCCCAGGCCCTCGCGCGTGTACCGCTCGGCGAGCAGTTCACGCAGGCGCGGCAGCCCCGCGTCCGCCACCCCCGAGTCGACGAGCAGGGCGGCGCTGCGCTCGACGGCCCGGCCCTGGGCGGCGAGGTACGCCCGGTGGGGTGCGGCCGTCACGGCGAGCGTCAGGTCGAGGTCCGCGTCGCTCGCGCCGCCCCTGTCCAGTGACCACGGCGTGGTGCGTCGGGTGAGCCGCTCGGGCAGGCGGACGACGCTGCCGCTGCCGTGCCGGGTGTGCAGCCAGCCGTCGTCGCGCAGCAGGGCGAGGGCGGAGACGACGGTGCCGCGGCTGAGGTCGAGGGTGCGGGCGAGTTCGCGCTCGGACGGCAGCCGGGTGCCCGCGGGGATGCGGCCGTCGACGACCGCCTCGCGAACGGCTGCGGACAGCGCTCCGGCCAGCGGCTCGTGTGCGGTGCGCCAGCCGCCGAGCGTGGCGGCGAATCCTCTGTGCATTGGTCCAGTTTCTCTCGACTGGACCAGGCTTTTCGGACCGGCGCCCGCCTACGCTGCCGTCCATGCACCCCACACTCGCCGACGACCTCTCCCGGCTCCCCGAAGTTCTCCGGTCCGCCCGCGACTTCGCCGCTCGGGAGGTGAGCGGGCTCGACGACCGGCCGGTGGCCCGTCCCGGCAAGGCGCCCGACCCCGAGCCCCTGCCGAGTGAGGGCGTCGGTGCGGAGGGTGCCCTCGCCCGGTTCGCCGAGCGCTGGGCCCCGGGCTTCTCCGGCTCCGCGGGGCCCCGCTATCTCGGCTTCGTCACGGGTGGTGCCACCCCCGCCTCGCTCACCGGGGACTGGCTGGCCGGCGCGTTCGACCAGAACGCCTCGGGCAGCGGCGGCTCGTCCGCGGCCGCCCTGCAACGGGAGACGCTGGGCTGGCTGCGCGAGCTGTTCGGGCTGAGCGCGGCGCACAGCGGGGCGTTCGTGACGGGCGCGACGGTCTCCAACACCGTGGGGCTCGCCATCGCCCGGGAGTGGGTGGGCGAGCGTCGTGGGGTCTCGGTGTCGCGGGAGGGGGTCGCCGCGCTGGGTCCGTTCGACGTGCTGTCGGGCAGCCCGCACTCCAGCGTCACCAAGGCGTTGTCCGTGCTGGGGATCGGCCGCGACCGGCTGCGCGCGGTGCCGGTGCTCGCCGGCAACCGCGAGGCGGTCGACGTGGGGCAGCTGGCCGCCGCCCTGGAGGCCCTCGGTGGGGCCCCGGCCGTCGTCGTGGCGAACGCCGGGACGGTGAACACGGTGGACTTCGACGACCTGCGGGCCATCGTCGCGCTGAAGGAGCGCTACGACTTCTGGCTCCACGTGGACGCCGCGTTCGGTGCCTTCGCCGCGCTGTCGCCTGAGCACGCGCACCTGGTCGAGGGTCTCGACGCGGCGGACTCCGTCTGTGTCGACCTGCACAAGTGGCTCAACGTCCCCTACGACGCGGCCGTGCAGTTCACCCGCCGCCAGGACCTCCAGGTCAGGGTCTTCCACAACGCCTCGCCCTACCTCGGGCTCCCCACCGGTGACCCGGACTTCCTCCACCTGACGCCGGAGAACTCGCAGCGGCTGCGGGCCCTGCCGGCCTGGTTCTCGCTGGCGGCGTACGGCAGTGCGGGGCATCGCGAGATCGTCGAGCGGAACGTCGCGCTCGCGCGGCGTCTCGGTGAACGGATCGCGGGGACAGGGCAGTTGCGGCTTCTGGCGCCGGTCCGGCTCAACGTCGTGTGCTTCACCCTGGCCGGCGAGCCGACGCAGGAGCGGGTGCACGCCGTCGCCCGCGCGGTCGCCGACTCGGGCGAGGCCTTCGTGACGCCGACGGTCTACGACGGGACGCACGGGCTGCGGGCGGCGTTCAGCAACTGGCGTACCTCCGAGGCCGATACGGACCGCGTGTTCGAGGCCCTGTCGACGGCCGCCGGCGCGCTGTCCTGACACCGGCGCCCACGACAGCGCGGCTACGGAGCGCTGATCGCCGGCTCCCGTCGCTGCTGCGGAAGTTCGCGGCGCGTGCGGACGGGCGACAGGAAGACCGGCAGGAAGGCGGTGGCGAGGAAGGCGCCGCCGACCCACAACGTGGCGCGCACACCGACCAGTTCACCGAGCAGTCCCGACACTGCGGCGCCCACGGCGAGTGCGCCCGTCAGCAGGAATCGGAAGGTGGCGTTCATACGGCCGAGGAGGGAGTCGGCGGTCATCCGCTGACGCAGACTCACGCCGAGCACGTTGTCCATGCCCACCTTGAACATGGCGAGCACCCATCCGCCGCCCGCGATCCACAGACCGGCGCCGCGGTCGACCAGCGGCACCAGCAGACCGGCCGGCGCGAGGCAGAGTCCCGCCAGGCCCAGCGCGCGGCCGTACCCGAAGCGCTCGGCGACGGGGCGTGCGCTTCGGGCCCCCAGCAGCAGACCGGCCCCGCCCGCCGCCCAGTACAGGCCCAACGCTCCTGCGCCGAGGCCGGGTTGGCGGTAGAAGAGCACCGGAAGCATGGTGTTGATGATCTGCGAACCGAGATTGGAGAGGGCCGCGGTAAGGGCAAGGGCGCGGAGTTCCCCGTTGCCGAGGACATGACGCAGACCCTCGGCGATCTGGGTCCGCAGTCTCGCCCGCGGCCGTCGGTCCGCCGGGAGTCCGGCGCCGCGGATCGCGGTGAGCCGCAGCGCCGAGGCGAGGTAGGCGACCGCGGTGCCGAGTACGGCCACGGGCGCCGTCAGCAGTTGGACGAGCCCGCCTCCCGCGCCGCGCCCGGCCACATTGCTCGCGGCCATCAGGCTCATCATGGCGGCGTTCGCGTCCACCAGCGCCTCACGGTCGACCAGTTGGGGCAGCGCGCTCTGCGAGGCGACGTCGAAGAAGACGGTGGCGCAGCCGTTGAGCAGGACCACCGCGTACAGGTGGCCGAGGGTGAGCGCGTCCAGCCACCAGGCGAGCGGGACGGAGGCGAACAGCAGCGCGCGGGCCAGGTCCGCGCCGATCAGCACCCGGCGCTGCCGCATCCGGTCGACCCAGGCCCCGGCGGGCAGCCCGATGAGCAGGAAGGCGAGCGTACTCAGCGTGGCCAGTGCGCCGACCTGGCCGGGACTCGCGTCGAGCGCGGCGACGGCGATGAGGGGGACGGCGACGTAGCCGATGTTCGTGCCGAGGTGGCTGAGGGCGCTGCCGGTGAACAGGGTGCGGAAGTCGGCGAAGCGCCAAGGGGAGTGCGGCTGCATGATCCGTTCATTCGGTGGGCGACCTGGCCTCCGAACGGTGCCCGACGCCCTCTCCGTAGCACAAGTGAAAAGATCTTCAGGGGTCTTTAAGCGTCGCTACCGTGTTGTCGGGCCGCGTACCGGAACCCGGTGTTGACCGAGAGCAGTCCGCCGTCCACGCACAGCGTCGTCCCCGTGATCCATGCCGCGTCCCGGGAGGCGAGGAAGGCGACGGCCGCCGCGATGTCGTCGGGTTCGCCGACCCTGCCCAGGGGATACAACTGCCGCAGCACGTCCAGTTGGGCTTCCCGGCCCTGCCACGCCGTGGTGCGGACCGTGCCGGGCGCCACCAGGTTGACGCGGACGCCGCGCGGGGCCGCGTGTCCCGCGAGCGTACGCGTCAGTGATCCGAGCCCCGCCTTGGCAGCGCTGTAGGCGTGATTGCCGAAGTCCTGAAGTCCGTTGACGGAGCCGATGCCGACGATGGCGCCGCGCCCCGAGGCCGCCAGGTGCGGCAGCGCGGCGCGGCAGCAGCGGTACGCCCCGGTGAGCGTGAGGTCGAGATCGCGCGCCCAGGTCTCGTCCGGCTCGTCCTCGAAGAGCGGGGCGTCGGGGGTGCAGTGGTAGGCGTTGTTGACCAGCACATCGAGGGAGCCGAAGGCCTCGACGGCGTGCGCGACGGCGGCCTCGACCGATGTCCGCTCCCCCACGTCGCACAGGAACGCCTCGGCCCGCGCGCCCTGTTCACGGATCGACGCCGCTGTCCGCTCCGCCTCGGTCAGGTCCACGTCGGTGACGAGCACCTGGGCGCCCTCCCCGGCCAGCCGTCGGGCTGTCGCCGCGCCGATCCCGCGGGCCGCGCCGGTGATCACCACCCCGTACCCCTCGAAGCGCCTCGTCCCAGTCACGTCAGTCATGGCAGGGAAGGTACTGCCATGATCGTCGCGGGAACAGATACCGTGCGGCCATGTCCGCGTTCATGCAGCAACTCCCGGCGCTGTTCGGCGTGATCGTCGGCGCCCTCGGCTCGTATCTGGTCGTCGTACGCGGTGATCAGGTCAGGTTCCGGCGCGAGCAGGCGGCCCGCTGGGAGGAACGGCGGCTCGCGGTGTACTCGGACTACGCGAGGTATCTCAAGAAGTCCATCACGCTGGCCTACCGTGTGGCGGCCCACCTCGGCAACGACCCCCACCCGCACCCCCTGTCCCCCGAGGAGGCGGCCCCTCTCCTGGCCGAGGCCGCCGTGGGCCGGGATCCTTCGGGCGAGGCGCTGCTCCTGCTGGGAACCGAGGAGGTGGTGCAGAAGGCGCGCGAGTGGGTGCTCGTGGTCATCGAGATGGAGCGGTTCCTCGGCGACCGCATCCAGGACCCGCAGGCATGGCAGGTCCTGATCGAACGGCAGCGGGCCGGGCGCGAGTCGTACTACGCCGCGATCCGCCGCGACCTCTCCCTGCCGCCCGGCCACGGGGGCCACTGGGCCGTCACGCCACCCCGGGTGCCCGGCGGTGTCCGATCCCCTCAGCGGTAGCCGGTCGCGTCCGCGGGTTTGTCCGCGTCCTGGACCTCGACGAGGTAGCGCCAGGCGTCGGGGCGGCTGCCGTCGCGGTCCGTGAAGCCGTACGTCCCGGCGAGCTGCCCGCTGGAGAGCGAGGCACCGTTCCAGCGTGCCACCTCCGGATCACCGGCGAGCGCGGCGACCGCACGACCCACGTAGGACGGGGTTTCGGAGATACAGAAATGCGGGACCCGCTGCAGGGCGTCACGCCAGTTCTCCTCCGTCACGCCGAATTGCTCGAGCATGATCTCCGAGCGGAGCCAGCCGGGCGTGAGCGCCACCGCGGTGGCACCACGGGGGCCCAGTTCGTGGCCCAGGGCGAACGCCATGCGCAGGACGGACGCCTTGGCCAGGTCGTAGAAGAACGAGACCCGGTAGGTGTCGCGGTTGTACTCGGCGGTTCCGTCGGTCATTTCGACGACGAGTCCGCCCGGCTCGCGCAGCAGCAGGGGCAGTGCGTGGTGGCTGGTGATCGCGTGCGTCTCGACCGCGAGGCGCAGCAGCCGCAGCCCCTTGTCGAGGTCGTGCTCCCAGAGGGGGGTGTCCCACTCGAAGAGGAGTTCGCCGCCCCAGATGTCGTTGACAAGGACGTCGAGCCGCCCCTGCTCGGCGGCGATGCGGTCCACGAGTGCCCGGACCTCGGCGGGTACCAGGTGATCCGTGGGTACGGCGATCCCCTGCCCGCCGGCCGCGGTGACCAGCTCCGCCGTGTCCTCGACGGTCTCGGGCCGGTCGTACTCCGAGCGCCGCGCCCGCGTGCTGCGGCCCGTCGCGTAGACGGTGGCGCCGGCCGCGCCGAGTTCCACCGCGATCCCTCGCCCCGCTCCCCGGGTCGCCCCGGCGACGAGTGCGACCTTGCCCTCCAACGGTCCCGGCATGTCCGGCCTCCCTTGTCCTTGACCGTGTACGAGCGTCTCGTGGAATTCGGACATCTTCTGTCGCCTTTCCGGGCTCTTCGTGGATCAGCCCGGATCGGCCCAGAAAAAACTTCGGCAGCGATGTCGAGAACCCGCGCCCCGCTCCGTCCCCGTGGTGAACGCGACCACAATGGGTCGCACCAGCACCGAGGAGACACACCATGGCCAAGTACCTGCTCCTGAAGCACTACCGCGGCGCTCCGGCCCCGGCCAACGACGTACCCATGGACCAGTGGACGCCGCAGGAGATCTCGGCCCACCTGCAGTACATGAACGACTTCGCGGCCCGGCTGGAGAAGACCGGCGAGTTCGTCGACAGCCAGGCGCTCGCCCCCGAGGGCACGTTCGTGCGGTACGACGGTGAGGGGCGCCCGCCGGTCACCGACGGCCCGTTCGCCGAGACCAAGGACGTCATCGCGGGCTGGATGGTGATCGACGTGGACAGCTACGAGCGCGCCCTCGAGCTGGCCGGGGAACTGTCGGCCGCCCCCGGGGCGGGCGGGAAGCCGATCCACGAGTGGCTCGAACTGCGCCCGTTCTACGGCGTGTCACCCACCATCACGGAGTGACCACGTCGATGAACGAGACCCTGCTGAGGAGTCTCACGCCGAGCGTGCTCGGGATCCTCGTCCGCCGCGGAGCAGACTTCGCGGCGGCCGAGGACGCCGTGCAGGACGCGCTGGTCGAGGCGGTCCGCGGCTGGCCGGCCGACCCGCCGCGGGACGCCAAGGGCTGGCTGGTCACCGTGGCCTGGCGGAAGTTCCTCGACGCGACCCGGGCGGACACCGCCCGCCGCAGGCGGGAGGACCGTCTCGACGAGGAGCCGGCGGCCGGGCCCGCGCCCGCGGTGGACGACACGCTCCAGCTCTACTTCCTGTGCACCCACCCGTCGCTGACGCCGTCGTCCGCGGTCGCGCTCACGCTGCGCGCCGTCGGCGGGCTGACCACCCGCCAGATCGCCCAGGCCTACCTGGTGCCCGAGGCGACCATGGCGCAGCGCATCAGCCGGGCCAAGCGCACCGTCTCCGGCGTGCGGTTCGACCAGCCCGGCGATGTCGCGACCGTGCTGCGTGTCCTCTACCTGGTCTTCAACGAGGGCTACTCCGGCGACGTCGACCTCGCCGCCGAGGCCATCCGGCTCACCCGGCAGCTCGCGGCCGCGATCGACGCTCGCCACATTCTCTCCGGCGAGGTGGCGGGGCTGCTCGCCCTCATGCTGCTCCACCACGCCCGGCGCGCCACCCGCACCGCGCCCGACGGCAGCCTGGTCCCGCTCGCCGAGCAGGAGCGCGGCCGCTGGGACACCGGGGCGATCGCGGAGGGTGTCGAGATCCTTCGGACGGCCCTCGCCCGCGACCGGCTGGGCGAGTTCCAGGCCCAGGCCGCCATCGCGGCGCTCCACGCCGACGCGCTCACCGCCGAGGAGACCGACTGGGTACAGATCGTCGAGTGGTACGACGAGCTCGCGCGCCTGACCGACAGCCCGGTCGTCCGGCTCAACCGCGCGGTGGCCGTCGGCGAGGCCGACGGACCTCGCGCGGGGCTGGCGGCGCTCGCGGAGGTGGACGACGCGCTGCCCCGCCACGCCGCGGTGGCGGCGTACCTCCACGAGCGTGACGGCGACCTGGTGACGGCGGCGCGGCTGTACGCCGAGGCGGCCCGCAAGGCACCCAACCTCGCCGAGCGCGACCATCTGACGCGCCAGGCCGCCCGGCTCAACACCGGCCGGGGTCGCTGACGGGTCACGCGCGGGTGTCCCGCAGCCGTCAGTGCCCTCGGGCGATCCACTCCTCCAGATGCGGGGCCTCGGCCCCCACGGTGGTCGTCTCGCCGTGGCCGGTGCGTACCACCGTGTCCGCCGGGAGGGCGAGCAGGCGCTCACGGATCGAGTCGATGATCGTGGGGAAGTGGGAGTAGGAACGGCCGGTCGCACCCGGACCGCCGTGGAAGAGGGTGTCGCCGGTGAAGACCGTGCCCAGGCCCGGGTCGTACAGGCAGACCGCGCCCGGCGCATGGCCCGGGGTGTGCAGGACCGTCAGGTCGGCGCCGGCCGCCTCGATCACCTGGCCGTCGGCGAGCCAGGCGTCGGGGAGCCGGTCGGGATGGGTCTGCTTCCACAGGGGCAGGTCGTCGGGGTGCAGCCAGATCGTGGCGCCGGTGCGTTCGGCGAGGGCGGGGGCCGCGTCGATGTGGTCGTTGTGGGCGTGCGTGCACACGATGGCGGTGAGCCGCCGTCCGCCCACCGCCTCGACGATGGCGTCGGCGTCGTGCGCGGCGTCGATGACGATCGCCTCATGGTCGTCGCCGACGATCCAGACGTTGTTGTCGACGTCCCAGGTGCCGCCGTCGAGGGAGAAGGTGCCCGTGGTGACGAGGTGCTCGATGCGTGTCGTCATCACAGCACCACCACCGAGCGCAGCACGTCGCCGTGGTGCATCCGCTCGAAGGCGGGCTCCACCTCGTCCAGGGCGATCGTCTCGGTCACGAACGCGTCCAGGTCCAGCCGCCCCTGGAGGTGCAGGTCGATCAGCATCGGGAAGTCGCGCGAGGGCAGGCAGTCGCCGTACCAGGACGACTTGAGGGCTCCGCCGCGTCCGAAGACGTCCAGCAGGGGCAGCTCCAGCTTCATCTCCGGGGTGGGTACGCCGACGAGGACGACCGTGCCCGCCAGGTCGCGGGCGTAGAAGGCCTGCTGGTACGTCTCCGGGCGACCGACCGCCTCGATGACGACGTCGGCGCCGAAGCCGCCGGTCAGCTCACGGATCGCCTCGACGGGGTCGGCGGCGCGCGAGTTGACGGTGTGTGTCGCGCCGATCTTCTGTGCGGTGGTCAGTTTGCGGTCGTCGATGTCCACGGCGATGATCTTCGCCGCACCGGCCAGCCGGGACCCGGCGATGGCCGCGTTGCCGACACCGCCGCAGCCGATGACCGCGACCGTGTCGCCCCGGCCGACGTTGCCCGTGTTGATCGCGGCGCCGATACCGGCCATCACACCGCAGCCCAGCAGGCCCGCCACCGCCGGGGAGACGGCCGGGTCGACCTTGGTGCACTGTCCGGCGGCGACGAGGGTCTTCTCGGCGAAGGCGCCGATGCCCAGGGCCGGGGACAGCTCGGTGCCGTCGGTCAGCGTCATCCGCTGCTTGGCGTTGTGCGTGTTGAAGCAGTACCAGGGCCGTCCGCGCAGACACGCCCGGCAGTTCCCGCACACCGCACGCCAGTTGAGGATCACGAAGTCGCCGGGTGCGACGTCGGTGACGCCGGCGCCGACCGACTCCACGATGCCGGACGCCTCGTGGCCGAGCAGGAACGGGAAGTCGTCGCTGATCCCGCCCTGCTTGTAGTGCAGGTCGGTATGGCACACGCCGCACGCCTGGATCTTGACCACGGCCTCGCCGGGCCCCGGATCCGGCACGATGATCGTCTCGATGCGCACCGGCTCGTTCTTGCCCGGTGCGATCACGCCGCGTACTTCCTGCGCCATGGTGACGAACCCTTCCGTCGGTCCCTGCGAACGCCGACCCGTGTCGGCGCGGCTCTCTTCACATGATCCAAGCGCACCCCGTCCATGCGGTGCACATTTTCCGCCCCGCGGAAGCCGAAGAAGTACCCCGCGGGGTAATTTCGGAGAGGGGGTATCGCACTCCACCCTTCGTGACCTTTCGAAGGTCAAGGATGGCATCCCCGCCGAGGCCCCCTCGCATCGACGCCGGGGGCCGTGGAGCACGGTTCACCTGACGAAGTCCCGTAGCGCCCGGGCGATGTGCTCGCCGTCCAGTCCGTCCTCGTCCCCCAGGGCGAGCAGCCGATGCGGTACGTGGACCAGTGTCTCGGCCACCTGATGGGCGCACGTGCCGCGCGGGTACGGCTCCGCGAGCACGACGTCCGCATGGTCGGCGGCGAGGACGGCCGTACGCAGGCCCACCGCGTCGAAGGGCCGCACGGTGGTGGCGTAGAGGACCGCGAGGTCCAGTCCGGCCGTGGCGCGCAGTACCGGATCAAGGGTGGCGCCCACCGCGAGCACGACGCCCGCGCGCCCCTCCCTGACCATCTCGAAGCCGTCGGCGGCTGCGCGCGGCTCGGCGTTGGAGTGCCGGGACACGTGAATGTAGGCCTGCCCGGTGCCGGCGGCGGCCTTCCGCACCGCCGCGCGCACCTCATCCGGGTGGCCCGGAACGTGCACACTCCAGCCCGCGCGGGCCGCGAACCGGCCGACCTCCTGCGCGGACTCGTATCCGATGAGCAGCGAGCCGCCGGACAGGGAGTCTTCGCGGGCCAGGTCCGGCAGGGTTTCGGTGAGAGCGGTCAACATTTCCGACTGCACAGGAGACTCCTAGGAATTGTTTACGCGCATTCAACGCGTCAAGAAATAGGTAAGAACCGGGCGAGACCTTCTCACTTCACCTTGGATTCCCAAGTATCCACCCCAGAAATCCATGAACTTTAACCTTTAACAAGCCGAGGGAAAGGTGGAAATCTCTTTGCCCTGTCCGGGGATACCGGTGGTGTTTCCGGCCCGCCCGGATGAGTAGGTTGACGGCGACCGAATGGCATGTGCACAGACCGGGAGGAACTCCCATGACCAGCAGTCGACCGCATACCGCGGCGCATCCCTTCGTCCATCTGATCGCCGGACCGACCGGCTCGGGAAAGAGCGCGGCGGCCACCGAACTCGCCCGGGTCACCGGCGCCCCGATCGTCGTCGCCGACCGGCTGCAGTGCTTCACGGACCTCACCACCACCAGCGCCCGCGCGGGGGCACAGGCGCCGGGCGCACGGCGCTACTGGCTGGACGAACGGACCGTCCCCGACGGCGACTTATCCGCGGACAAGGCGGCGGACGCGCTCATCGCCCTGGTGGCGCGACTGGGTGCACGCCATCGGTTCGTGATCGTCGAGGGCGGCTCGATCTCCCTGCTGCGCACCCTGACCACCCGCGTCCCCAAACCCTCCTGGCACCTGTCCGTACGCCTTCTCCCCCTCCCCTCCCGCGTCGACTACCTCGCCGCGCTCACCCGCCGCGCCCACGAAATGATCGCTCCGCCCTCACCCGGCAGAAGCCTCCTGGAGGAATTGGCGACCTTGTGGCGTGAGCCGGACCTACGGCTTTTCACCGCTTCCGTCAACGGCTTCGAGGCCGTCCTCGAATGCTGCGCCAAGTACGCGCTCGACGTGGAGACGATCCATGAACAACCACTCTCCCCTCCTGTCGTGGAACGAATGGCCGCTCTGATCGCCGAACGGCACGCCGAGCACGGATTCCTTCAGTACCGCGTCTTCGCCGAAATGTTCAAGGACCACATTTCCGGGACCGGACCCGGATTCGACGTCGACATCGACGTGCTGGGAGACGCGGCATGACCCACACCTCTCAGCTCCCCACCGCCCCGAGCACCCGGGCCGAGGAGCTGACCCGGGCGGCGGCCGACTTCGGGCATGTCGTCAGCACCCGTCCGTGGGGCGTCCTCACCCCGCGCACGGTTCGCGACGTGCAGGACGTCATCGCGTTCGCCGGCCCGCGCGGGCGGCCGGTGTCCGCCCGAGGCGGCGGGTACTCCCTGTACGGCCAGGGGCAGGCCGACGGCGGTTTCGTCCTCGACATGGGCGCGCTGAACCGGGTGGACTGCACGCCCGGCGAGCGGACACTGGTGGCCGAGGCGGGCGCCCTGTGGCGGGACGTCGTACGCGCCGCACTCGCCGAGCACCTCACGCCGCCGGTGCTCACCGACCACCTCGGCAGCAGCGTCGGCGGAGTGCTGAGCACCGGAGGCATCGGCACGTCGAGCCACCACCACGGCCTCGTCTCCGACGCGGTGGCGTCGCTGGACGTCGTCACCGGCACCGGAGAGCTGGTGACGTGCTCACCCGACCTGCACCCGGGTCTCTTCGACGCCGTGCTGGCGGGCCTCGGCCAATGTGCCCTGATCGTGCGGGCCACTCTCCGGCTGACGCCGGCCCCCGAGCGCGTACGCCGCTACCGCCTCTACCACCAGAGCCCGGAGAGCTTCTTCGCCGACCAGCACCGACTGGTCCGCGACCGGCGCTTCAGCCACTTGGACGGACAGGTGCGGCCCGCCCTTCACCACACCTGGCACTACATGATCGAGGCGGTCGTTCCGCACCGAACAGGCCATCTGCCGCTCGACGACGACCTGTTGATCGGCGACCTCGGACACGTGCGCGACACCGTGGAGATCGAGGACGTGTCCTACGGGGCCCATCTCCACCGGCTGGACCGCGCCGAGCGGATCCTGCGCGTCACCGGCGAATGGCAGCGCCCGCACCCCTGGCTCACCCTGCTGCTCCCCGCGCGGACCGCCCCCGCCTTCGTGGCGGAGGTACTGGCGGACAGCGCCCAGAACGACCTGCGCACCAGCGGGGTCGTCCAGCTCCACCCCCTCCTCGGCGGCCGTCTGCACACCCCGCTGCTGCGCCGCCCGTCGGGCGAACTCCTCCATGTGTTCTCCCTGATGCGTACGGCGCCGCCCGCGAACCCGTCGGCCGTACGGCGCTCGGTGGCCGCCAACCGCGCGGTGTACGAGCGGGCGAGGGAACTCGGCGGGGTCGTCCACCCGGTGAGCGCGCTGCCGATGACCTGCGAGGACTGGCGCCGGCACTTCGGGAACACCTGGGACGTGCTGGCGCGGGCGAAGGACCGCCACGATCCCTACCGCATCCTGACCAGGGGGCCCGGACTGTGGCCGTGACCACGGTGACCGTGTTCTGCGGCTCCTCCCCCGGCCACCGGCCCGGCCATCTGCGAAGCGCCACCGAACTCGGCCGCGCCCTCGCCGAGTCGGGGCTGCGACTCGTCTACGGCGGCGCCCGGACCGGCCTGATGGGCGCGGTCGCGGACGCCGCCCTGGCCGCCGGAGGATCCGTCACCGGAGTCATCCCGCGCCGCATGCTGCCGTACGAGATCGCCCATGACGGCCTCACCGACCTCCAGGTCGTCGCGGGCATCCACGAGCGCAAGGCGCGCATGGCCGAGTCGGCCGACGCGTTCGTCGCGCTGCCCGGCGGACTGGGTACGGCGGAGGAGCTGCTGGAGGCGCTGGCCTGGGCCCAGTTGCGCATCCACCGAAAGCCGTGCCTCCTGCTGGACCCGCACGGCTTCTACCGACCGCTGCTGGCGTTCCTGGAACACGCCCGCGACGAGGGCTTCCTGCAGCCGGGGGACCTGGAGCGCGTCATCGTGTGCGATTCGGCGCAGGAAGTGGTCGAGCGGCTCACCCGGCAAAGGCCGCAACCGGCGGCTGCGGCAGTGACGTTGACTCCTCCCGAGGGCCTGACCGCGTTTCTGTTCTCCGGCGCCGGCTCGCAGCAGCCGGGCATGGGCCGTGAACTGTACGAGGCCTTCCCGGTGTTCGCCGACGCCCTCGACGAGGTCTGCCGAGAACTCGACCCCTACCTCGGCCTGCCGCTGCGGGACGTGATGTTCGCCGAGGCCGATACCCGCACGGCCGCTCTGCTGGACCGGACCTCGTTCACGAATCCGGCGCTCTTCGCCCTGCAGACCGCGCAGTTGCGGCTGCTGGAGAGCTGGGGGCTCAAGCCCGATGTGCTGTTCGGCTACTCGGCCGGCCGGATGGCCGCCGCCCATGCCGCGGGCGTCTTCTCCCTCGCGGGCGCCTGCCGCGCCGTCGGCACACTGTCGCGTCTCATGGGCGCCCTGCCCAAGGGCGGTGCCATGGCCGCGCTGGAGGCATCCCCGGACGAACTGGACCTGGACTGCGGCGTGGTGGTCGCGGCCGTCAACGGCCCCCGGTCCGTGGTCGTGTCCGGGGACCGGGACGACGTGACGGCCCTGACCGAAAAGTGGGCGGCCCGGGGCCGGCGGACCACGATGCTGCGCGCGGACGTGGCAGCCCACTCCCCGCACCTCGACACCCTGCTGGACGGCTTCCGGGACGCCCTGCGCACCGTGGAACTGCATGTCCCTCGCACCCCGCTCGTCTCGGACATCACCGCGGAGCCCGTCGAGAACGAGGCCGTCTCACCGGAGTTCTGGGTCCGGGAGATCCGCGAGCCGGTCCGGTTCGCGGACGCGGTCCACCGCCTGCACCAGGACGGCGTCACCACGTACCTGGAACTGGGCCCGGGCGAGGTACTGGTCCGTATGCTCGACGGCTGTCTGCCCGCAGGCGGCGAAGCCCCGCTCACGCTCGCACTGACCCGGGCCTGGCGGGCCTTGAAAGGGGGGGTGAGCGGTGCTCCTCGGGCGCCGTCACGGACGTAGCCTGAACGCTTCACCCCGATTCACCCGAGGAGCGCCGTGAGCATCGCCGAGACGGAACCCGTCCCTCCCCCGTGGCGCCTGCTCCTCGGGTATGTGCGGCCGCACCGGTGGGCGTTGCTCTCGGGCGCGCTGCTGGCGCTCGGCACCGGTGCCACCGGGCTCCTGCTGCCGCTGGTGGCCCGGGGGCTCATCGACGACCTGTCGCACGAGCGGCCCATCGCACGGGCGCTGGTCGGCATGGCGGCGCTGGTGGTCACCAACGCGGCGGTCGGCGCGATGGGTTCGTACGTGCTGCGGCGCACCGCCGAATCGGTCGTGCTCGGTGCGCGCCGCGCCCTGTCGTCGTACCTGCTGCGGCTGCGCATCCCGGCCGTCGACCGCAGTGAGCCCGGCGACCTGATGGCCCGCATCACCTCGGACACGACACTGCTGCGCGAGGTCACCACCGACTCGCTGGTGGGGCTGGGCACCGGCGGCCTCACGCTCGTGGCGACGGTGGTGATGATGGGCCTCGTCGACGCAGTGCTGCTCGGTGTGACGCTGGCCGTGATCCTGTGTGCGGGCACCGTGCTCGGCGTCATCGTGCCGCGCATCAACCGGGCCAGCCGGCAGGCGCAGGACGCGGTCGGCGTGATGGGCGCCTCGCTGGAGCGCATCCTCGGCGCGCTGCGCACCGTCAAGGCGTCCGGCGCCGAGCACCGCGAGGAGCAGACCCTCCATGCGGCCGCGCAGGAGTCGTGGCGCCAGAGCGTGCGCGCCGCCAAGTGGTCGGCGGCCGCGGGCAACACGGCCGGGCTGGCGATGCAGATCGCGTTCATCACCGTGCTCGCGGTGGGCGGCGCGCGGGTCGCGACCGGCGCCATCGACGTGGGCACGCTGGTCGCCTTTCTGCTCTACGTCTTCTATCTGATGTCCCCGATCCAGCAGGTCGTGGGCGCTGTCACGCAGTACCAGACCGGATCCGCGGCGCTCGCCCGTATCCAGGAGGCGCTGCGGCTGCCCGCCGAACCCGCGGCCCTGCCCGCGCCGTTGCCCTCCTCCGGCGCCGAGCCCGCCGTGCTCGCCTTCGACGACGTCCGCTTCCGGTACGCCGACGACCTGCCGTACGTCCACCACGGCGTGACCTTCGCCGTCCCGGCCCGGGGCATGACCGCGTTCGTCGGGCCCTCGGGTGCAGGCAAGACGACCGTCTTCTCCCTCATCGAGCGGTTCTACGACCCGGAGGCGGGGACGATCACCCTCGACGGGCAGCGGCTGGAGGCGTGGGACCTGCCCCAACTCCGGTCCGCCATCGGCTATGTGGAGCAGGACGCCCCCGTTCTGTCGGGTTCCCTGCGCGACAACCTGCTGCTGGGCAACCCCGAGGCGGACGAGGCCGATGTCACGCGCGTCCTGAAGACGACACGGCTGGACGGTCTGGTGGCCCGGCTGCCGCGGGGGCTCGACACACTCGTCGGGCATCGCGGCACCCGGCTGTCCGGCGGCGAGCGCCAACGCGTCGCCATCGCCCGCGCCCTGCTGCGCCGGCCCCGTCTGCTGCTCCTCGACGAGGCGACCTCGCAGCTCGACGCCGTCAACGAGGCCGCGCTGCGCGACACGGTCGCCGACGTCGCCCGCAGCACCACGGTCCTGGTGGTCGCGCACCGGCTGTCCACGGTCACGATGGCCGACCGCATCGTCGTGATGGACGCGGGCCGTGTCCGCGCGGTGGGCACCCACCGGGAACTCGTCGCCGCGGACCCGCTCTACGCCGAGCTGGCGGCCACTCAGTTCCTCGCCACCGCGGGCTGACGGCCCGCGTCGCCACGTTCGCCCTGTGACGCTTCCTTCACCTGACTACCGCGAGGCTCCGGTCCTACCGCGTCGAAAGCCGAGGGCCCCCGCCATGGCGGGGGCCCTCGGAACGCGCCGGCCCCGGTGACCGCGGGACCGTTCAGGAATCGGCAGCCGACTACTCCAAGCCGTCGAGCAGCCCGGTGACCGGGGCGGCCAGGTCGGTGACCTGGTGCAGCTGGTCGAGGTCGTTGAGACGGTTGAGGCCCTTCAGCTGGTTGGCGACCCGCGGGATTTCGGCCTGGTGCTCCACGGGAATGTCACTCACGGCGAGCTCGTCGAGCTGGGCGATCGGGTTGAGCTTGCCGGCGTCCGGAGCCTCGGAGACGGCCGCGTTCGCCATCGGCGCGGCGAAACCCGCGAAGCCGACGGCGAGACCAACGGCAGCGACCATACGTCGTGTTGAGATCATGCCTTCAGCAACGGTGCGAGAGGGCGCGCGGACACGGGCGTTCCCCGGCCCTCACCCGAGAGGCTCATCGGTCTCCTGCGCTTGCCGTGCGGCCTGCGGCGGAGGAGTCTCGGAGAAGAGGCCCTCCACGGCCCGCTCCTCACTGGGCCGCGGCCATTCAAGGAGGTCACCATGGGCACCGCGGCAGGCTCCGCCTTCGACGTAGAGGCTCTGCGTCGGGGCATCGAAGGACAGAGCGCGGACACACTGCTGTCGCTCTACGCCGACGACGCCGAGATACGCGTCGTGGACCGCAACACCCAGCCCAGCCACCCGAAGGTCATGCACGGTCGCAATGAGATCGGCGAGATGCTGGGCGACGTCTACAGCCGGGACATGACCCACAAGATGGAGAACTGTGTCATCCAGGGCGACCAGGTCGCCTTCACCGAGTCCTGCGAGTACCCGGACGGCGTGAAGGTGCTGTCCGAGTCGATGATGTCGCTGCGCGACGGCAAAATCGTCCAGCAGACGATGCTGCAGGCATGGGACGAGTAGGAAGGAACTGGCCGAAGGTCCAGCTCAACTCCCGTGTGACCTGGACCTTCTCGGCCCGCGCGGTGCTGGGGCGGTCGCGTCCGCACCGGTCCCGATGGCCACGACCGCTGTTGGCGGCAGGACGCGGGGTGTCCGCCTCGCTTCTCCGGTCGGCGCTGCGCGCAGCGCGCTCGCACCCTCGGCCCGCGCGATCGCATGCCGTTCGCCCGCGTTGTATCCGGTGCCGGTGAGCTGTACCTGTACACGGCGTCGGACGCCCGGCCCGTGCCTGCGGTGTCATCCGCCCTGCCGGCGGAAGCCCGAAGAGCGGGACGGCTTGCCTGACCCCGCCTCCTGCGGTCCGGCCCAGCCGGTGGCGGCCAGGACCTCCCGGGCGATGTCCACCACGGGCCGTCCGTCCGTCACCACCCGCACCGTTCCTGACGGTGCCCGCTGCTCCAGCAACCGCGCCTTGCGGAGGCTGCCCTCCCACTCGTGCTCCAGTTCCGAGCCGAACTCCCGCCCCGTCAACCGCTCACGCGCCGTCGCGTCGGAGGCGGTGAGCAGCACGCGCACGACGCCCACTTCGGCGCCCATGGCGCGCTCGAACATGCCCGTGGCCTCGGGCAGCACGCTCACGGTGTTCGTGTAGATCAGGCGTCGGTAGCCGCGCCGGACGAAGTTCGCCCACACCGCCGTCAGATTGCTCTCGGTGATCTCCGCACGGTGCGGATCCCCTTCCGGGGCGGGGTGCACCTGGCCCATGAAGTCGCCCTCGATGATCGCGTGCGGAACCGCCACGGCGCGCAGCAGCGCCGAAACCTCCCACCCCACCGTCGTCTTGCCGACGCCGGCCCGTCCGCCGATGAGCAGGACTTCCGCACGATCCATGAGAGCAGCGTGCCAACAAGCCCCCACCTCACGCGATCCGATTTCGGCCCTGACCGTTCAGGCCACGCCCAGTTCGTCCAGCAGCCGCCGCATGACGGCCACCGGCAACGCCGGATTGCGGGCCGCGCCGTCGACGGCTGCCGGGTCGGCCAGTAGTTCCTCGATGCGGGCGGGCGGGAGGCGCGGGTCGGCGGCGGCGGTGCGCCTGACCCAGCCGCTCTCGTCGTGGCTGAGGCGGAGGATCAACTCCGGTGCGGCGTCCGGGTCGAGGGGGGCCAGGACACGGAGGCCGGGGTCGGCGTCGTCGGCGTACCGGGCCAGGCCCTTCCTCGGGAACTGCGGTCTCTCCAGCAGGATGGAGCGCGTGTAGCCCGTCCAGCCCAGGGCCGTCCGCAGCAGGGCGTCCGGTGGGGCGTCGGGCTGGTACTCGCAGGTCAGGAGCCGGACCACGGGGTCCTCGTCGTGGGCGAGCGGAGCGACGAGGTCGGCCGGAAGACAGGGGTTGGCCGCGGCGGTCCGGCGCAGCCAGGGGTGCGCGGAGGTCGCGCAACGGCGCAGCGCATCGAGGTCGTCCCGGAGGTCCCAGACCCAGCCGACGGGCCTGAGACGGTCCTTCGGCAGCACCTCGTAGTCAATCGCGGCCCGCTGCTCCTCGTTGAGTTCCGGCCGCGCCGAGACCGCCAGGCGGACGTCGTGCTCGGGGTCCGCGGCGAGGCGCGCGATCAGATCGGGCGGCAGTGACGGGTTCCACGCGATCGCGGCCCGCTGCCTCGGCTCCTCGCTCGCCACGTGGCGTTCGGCCGTCGCGCGGGTGAGCAGGCCCCGCCGCAGGACGTCCTCGCGCTCCCAGGACCCCAGGGTGTGGAGCAGTTGGTCGGTGCGTGCCGCGTCGTCGGCGCAGGCCTTCCGCGCGGCGGCCCGGCGAACCGCCTCGTCCGGGTCCGCCAGAAGCACTTCGCGTGCACCGGGGGCCAGTTGGTCCCAGGCGCGACAGGCCGCGGCACGGACCTTGGGGTCGGAGTGTCCGGCGTACCGGGCCAGCAGCCGCAGGGGGAGGCTGTGCGACTGGGCCGTCCATTCGCGTACGCCGTCGTCGGGGTCCGCGAGCAGACGCTCGTACGTCGCGTCGGGCAGTGGAGCGACCTCGAACCGGAAGGGTTCCGGTCCGCAGCCCACGCAGATGCGGACCTTGGGCTCGGGGTCGTCGGCCAGCCTGGCGCGGTCGGCCGGGGCCGCGGTCCAGCTCTCCGCGAACGCGCCGCGCACACGCAGGTCCGGGTGCCCGACGATGGCGTCGACCAGGTCCTGCGAGAACCCTTCACGCAGGCACATCCAGCTCCAGGCCGCCCGGGCGTCCGGCGACAGCAGGCGCAGCAGCACGTCGTCGGGCGCGGCCCGGTTCCACGCGAGCCCTTTGAGTATGTCGTTGCGATCGTCGGTCACTGACGGCCCTCTCCCCTGTCGCACCGGCGGATCATCGTACGGGCCGGAGGAGCCCCCGCACCCTTACGGCAGCCCGCGACGGCTAGGCTGGTGCGCAGGCCGTGACTGGCGCTGAGGTGGACGACCACCGGGGAGCGGCCCGACCAACGGGTCCTTGCCGCGCGCCTGGGCGATTGTGTCGACAACGCTCAGGAGCAGCTCATGTCACAGGCCCGGCTCATGGACGGCACCGGTCTCGCGCGCCGCATCGTCAAGGAGACCGCCGAGCGGGCGGCCGCTCTCTCGGAGCGCACGGGGGCGACGCCCTGTCTGGCCACGGTGCTGGTCGGCGAGGACCCCGCCTCGGTCACGTACGTCCGTATGAAGCAGAACCGGTGCCGCAAGGCCGGCATCGAGTCGCGGCACGTCGCCCTGCGTGCCGCCACGACCACCGCCGAACTCGTGGACACGCTCCGGGCGCTGTCCGAGGACCCCACCGTGCACGGCATCCTGCTGCAGCACCCCGTCGGGCCGCACATCGACGAGCGGGCCGCGTTCGAGGCCATCGCGCCGGAGAAGGACGTCGACGGGGTGACGCTGAGCTCGTACGCGGCGATGAGCTTCGGGCTGCCGGGCTTCGTGTCCTGCACGCCGGGCGGCATCATGCGGCTGCTGGAGGAGTACGACGTCGACCCGGCGGGCCGGCGTGCCGTGGTGGTGGGCCGCAGCGCGATCCTCGGCAAGCCGGTCGGCATGCTGCTGCTCGGCCGCGACGCGACGGTCACCTACTGCCACTCGCGGACGGCGGACCTGTCCGCGGCGGTGCGGGAGGCGGACATCGTGGTGGCCGCGGTGGGCAGGCCCCGGCTGATCCGCGGTACGGACATCAAGCCGGGTGCCGTGGTGATCGACGCGGGCTACAACGCCGGGAACGTCGGCGACGTCGACTTCGAGACCGCCGTCACGCGAGCCGGGCTGATCACTCCGGTGCCGGGCGGCGTCGGCCCGATGACGATCGCGGTCCTGCTGGAGCAGACCGTCACAAGCGCCGAGCGGCACCTCGGCGGGTGATCGACGCGTCCGGGGCCGTCGTGGCCGGCGGGCGCAGGTGACGGACCGATCAGGATTCGAGAAGCGCGCAACCCCGGGCCGCGGCTAGCGTGACCGTCGTGGGCACGGGCGTTCCGGGCCGACGTACCGCTCGAAGCCGGTTGGATCGAGCCAGGCGACGCCGGCGGGGGCCGCGAGGGCAGTCCCGCCCGACGGAGGGAGACACGATGAGCAGGGCCACGAGGACGGACACCCGGTCGCCTGGGCCGCATGTTGCCGACAGCCATGACCTGATCCGCGTGCACGGTGCGCGCGAGAACAATCTCAAGGACGTCAGCGTCGAGATCCCCAAGCGCCGTCTCACCGTGTTCACGGGCGTGTCCGGCTCGGGCAAGAGCTCTCTGGTGTTCAGCACGATCGCCGCCGAGTCGCAGCGGATGATCAACGAGACGTACAGCGCGTTCGTCCAGGGCTTCATGCCCACACTGGCGCGGCCCGAGGTCGACGTGCTCGACGGGCTGACGACCGCGATCATCGTCGACCAGCAACGGATGGGTGCCGACCCCCGCTCCACGGTCGGCACCGCCACCGACGCCAACGCGATGCTGCGCATCCTCTTCAGCCGGCTCGGCAAGCCGCACATCGGCCCGCCCTCCTCGTACGCCTTCAACGTCGCCTCGGTCAGCGGCAGCGGTGCGATCACGGTCGAACGTGGTGACGGGAAGACCATGGCCGAGAAGCGGACCTACAGCCGCACCGGCGGCATGTGCCCGCGCTGCGAGGGCCGGGGCTCGGTCACCGACTTCGACCTGTCCGCGCTGTACGACGACACCAAGTCGCTCAACGAGGGCGCGCTCACCGTCCCCGGCTACAGCGTCGACGGCTGGTACGGCCGTATCTTCCGCGGCTGCGGCTTCTTCGACCCGGACAAGCCGATCCGCAAGTTCACCAAGCGGGAGCTGCAGAACCTGCTCCACAAGGAGCCGACCAAGATCAAGGTCGACAACGTCAACCTGACGTACGAAGGGCTGATCCCGAAGATCCAGAAGTCGATGCTGTCCAAGGACGTCGACGCGCTGCAGCCGCACGTCCGGGCCTTCGTGGAGCGGGCGGTGACGTTCGCCGTCTGTCCCGAGTGCGCGGGCACCCGGCTCAGCGAGGCCGCCCGGGCGTCGAAGATCGGGAAGATCAGCATCGCCGATGCCTGCGCGATGCAGATCAGCGACCTCGCCGTGTGGGTGCGGGCCCTGGACGACCCGTCCGTCGGGCCGCTGCTCGCTTCGCTGACGCAGACGCTCGACTCGTTCGTCGACATCGGGCTCGGCTACCTCAGCCTCGACCGCCCGGCGGGCACGCTCTCCGGCGGCGAGGCACAGCGCACCAAGATGATCCGCCACCTCGGCTCCTCGCTCACCGACGTCACCTACGTCTTCGACGAGCCGACGATCGGGCTGCACCCGCACGACATCCAGCGCATGAACGACCTGCTCCTGCGGCTGCGCGACAAGGGCAACACCGTGCTGGTCGTGGAGCACAAGCCGGAGACGATCGCGATCGCCGACCACGTCGTCGACCTCGGACCAGGTGCCGGTACGGCGGGCGGCGCCGTCTGCTTCGAGGGCACCGTCGAGGGGCTGCGGACCGGCGGCACCGTCACGGGCCGCCATTTCGACGACCGGGCCTCCCTCAGGAAGTCGGTGCGCAAGCCCACGGGCACGCTGGAGATCCGCGGCGCGACGGCGAACAACCTGCGTGACGTCGACGTGGACATCCCGCTCGGGGTACTCGCCGTCGTCACCGGCGTCGCCGGTTCCGGCAAGAGCTCGCTCGTGCACGGGTCGATCCCGGCGGGCGAGGGTGTGGTGTCGATCGACCAGACGGCGATCAAGGGCTCGCGACGCAGCAACCCGGCGACGTACACCGGTCTGCTGGAGCCGATCCGCAAGGCGTTCGCGAAGGCCAACGGCGTGAAGCCGGCGCTGTTCAGCGCCAACTCCGAGGGCGCCTGTCCCACCTGCAACGGCGCCGGCGTGGTGTACACCGACCTGGGGATGATGGCGGGCGTCGCCACCACCTGCGAGGAGTGCGAGGGCAAGCGGTTCGAGGCCTCGGTGCTCGACTACCACCTCGGCGGCCGCAACATCAGCGAGGTGCTCGCGATGTCGGTGACGGAGGCCGAGGAGTTCTTCGGCGCCGGAGAGGCCCGCATCCCGGCCGCGCACAAGATCCTCGAACGGCTCGCCGACGTCGGGCTCGGCTACCTCAGCCTCGGCCAGCCGCTCACCACGCTCTCCGGCGGCGAACGGCAGCGGCTGAAGCTGGCCACCCGCCTGGGCGAGAAGGGCGGCGACCGGTCGGTCTACGTCCTCGACGAACCGACCACGGGCCTGCACCTCGCGGATGTCGAACAGCTGCTGGGCCTGCTCGACCGGCTCGTCGACTCCGGCAAGTCGGTCATCGTCGTCGAACACCACCAGGCGGTCATGGCGCACGCCGACTGGATCATCGACCTCGGTCCCGGCGCCGGCCACGACGGCGGCACGATCGTCTTCCAGGGCACGCCTGCCGACCTCGTCGCCGCCCGCTCCACCCTCACCGGCGAGCATCTCGCGGCCTACGTGGGCGCCTGACCGAGTCCCCGACGGACGCGGGGAGACGAGCTCCCGCGTCCGTTTCGGTCGCCGCGCACTGGTCCGCTGCATGTCCCCGAGCGGCGTCCGCCGCCATACTGGCCTCGTGCGAGTAGCGATCATCACGGCGGGGTCGCGGGGCGACGTGGCGCCGTACACGGGACTGGGACACGGGCTGGTGCGTGCCGGGCACGAGGTCACCCTGGTGACGCACGGGTGCTTCGAGCCGCTGGTGGCCGGCTCCGGCGTACGGTTTCACGCACTGCCCGTGGATCCGCGGGCCGAACTGGAGTCCGGGCGGGGCCGGGGGCTGCACCGCAGCACGACCGGCGCCGGGAAGCTGATCCGTGTCGTCGGGATGGCCAGGGCGCTGGTCGGGCAGCTGGCCGACGACCTGATCGAGGCCGCGCGGGTCAGCGACGTACTCCTGCTGGCTGCCTCTGTGGCACCGCTCGGGTATGCCGTCGCCGAGGGACTGTCGCTGCCGAGCGTGGGTGTCCACCTCCAACCCCTCGCTCCCACGCGGGAGTTCGCGCCGCCGTTGACCGCAGTCCGCTCCTGGGGGCCGACGGTCAACCGGGCAGCCGGGTACGGCGTGAACCTCGCCGTCGATCAGGTCTTCGCCGCGACCGTGCGCACGCTGCGGACCCGGCTGGGCCTGTCGGGGACCGGTCCCGGCGCGGCGCAGCGTCGGCGCGAGCGGCAAGGGGCGCCCGTGTTCCACGGTTTCAGCCCGCTGGTGGTGCCCCGGCCCGCCGACTGGCGCCCCGGCCTTGACGTGTCCGGGTACTGGTGGCCCTACGACGGCGAGGAGCCCCGACTCCCGCCCGCGCTGCGGGACTTCCTGGACGCCGGGCCTCCCCCGGTCTTCGTGGGCCTGGGCAGCGCCACCGTGCCCGATGCCGAGCGGCTCAGCGCCGAGGTCGTACGCGCCCTGAGGGCGGCCGGGTTGCGCGGTGTCGTCCAGCGGGGCTGGGGCGGGCTGCGGGCGCACGGCGAGGACATGTGCACCGTGGAGGAGGTTCCGCATGCGCTGCTCTTCCCGCGGATGGCCGCCGTGGTCCACCACGCGGGAGCGGGCACGACGGCCGCCGGGCTGCGCGCGGGTGTGCCCGCGGTGCCGGTACCCGTGCAGTTCGACGAGGGGTTCTGGGCGGCGCGGCTCGTCCGCCTCGGCGTGGCACCCCGGGCCCTTCCGCTGCGCAGGCTCACCGCCGACACGCTCACGGAGGCGCTGGTGCGCGCCACGACGGACCCGTCGTACGAGCGGCGCGCCAGATCTCTGGCCGCCGGCATCCGCGCCGAGGACGGCGTGGGGCCGGTCCTCGACGCGGTGAACCGGCTCGCCCGCTGAGCACTGTCAGGACAGGTCGTCCGGGTGCCAGTCCGCGGGACGCAGGATGCCCAGGAGCTGGCGCACGAGTTCCTCGACGACCTGGTCGAGGGTGGCGTCCACCCAGCCCGCGCTCCAGTCGTGCAGCAGGCCGTTGACGCTGCCGATGAAGGCGGTCGCGGCGATCCGGTAGTCGCGCGGAGCGGCCTCGCCGTGCTCGACGGCATCGGCCGCCGCGGCACAGATGAAGTCCACCCAGCGGGCCCGGCGGGCGAGCCGCTGCTCCTCCAGCCGCGGGCTCACGCCGATGATTTCGACGAACGTGATGCGGATCCGGCGCGGATCGCCCGTCACATTGGCGGCGTACGCGCGAAAGATCGCGGTGGCGCGCCCGGCGAGGGGCAGGTCCTGCGCCTCGGCGAGGGCGATCAGGGCCGCCTCCTCGGCCCATGCGTTGACCTGGAGGTGCAGGGCGGCGAGGACGTCTTCGAGGGTGCGGAACTCCTCGTAGAACTGACGGGTCGACAGCCCGGCCGCCTCGCTGAGCGCCGCGACGGTCGTGGACCGGAACCCGGGGCTGTCGCCGAAGAGTTGGAGGGCGGCGTCCAGGAAGCGGCTCCGCCGCTCGGCCTGCCGCTCCGCTGCCGTCCTGCCGCCGTACCGGCCGGTCGGCTGTCTGAGCCTGCCCGCCACGCACTGCCTCCCTCGCCGAGTTCGACGGCCCGTTCGACCGTCGGCCAATTTTGTCGTGTCCAGGGTCTTGTGGAGAGGCGCCCCTCTTCCTTACTTTCCAGTAAGTCCACTCTGAATGTGGGCGTGTTCAGAATCCTCCTCCTGTCATGCACCCGCCACCGGCGCCCCCACCACCCCTTCCCCGGCGCGCCGCAGACGACAAGGACCCACCATGTCTGTCCTCAGACCCCGGCATCTCTGCATCCTCGCCGCCGCCGTCGCCCTGACGTTCACCGGCCCGGCGACCGCCGCCCAGGCGGCCACCGCGCAGGTCTCCGCAGCCGACCTGCGCGAGGTGATGTTCGTGGGCAACAACTGGGACGGCACCGCCGATGTCGTCAAGTCCAGCGGCGACTTCGCCAAGGTCGGCCGGGTCAACGTCGTGCCGGACAAGGACGCGCGGATGGCGGAGATCAACGCCGACCCGATCAAGTGGATCTACTTCATGGCCATTCGCAACGGTGTCGGCGAGGGCCACGACCAGCTCGTCGACGACATGTACTCCACGCCCGACGGCAAGTCCATGGTCGTCTCCCGCCCGAGCTTCGCCGACGTCGTCTCGATCGACCTGGCCACCGGGAAGATCAACTGGCGCTTCCCCGTGTCGGGTTACCGCGCCGACCACATGGCCGTGTCCCCCGACGGCACCCGCGTCGCCGTCTCGGCCTCGACCGCCAACACCGTGCACGTCCTCGACATCAACACCGGCAAGCAGCTCGGCTCGTTCGGCACCGGCGACAAGCCGCACGAGAACATCTTCAGCCGCGACGGCAAGTACATCTGGAACATGGCGATCGGCGACGTCAACACCTCGCTCGACGCACCATGGCAGGACTTCACGAAGGGCGACCGGAAAATCACCGTCGTCGACACGACCACCTTCAAGCAGGTCAAGGTGATCGACATGCGGCAGCGGCTCGACGCGATCGGTCTCAAGGACTACTCCGACGCGGTCCGCCCCGCCGTCTTCAGCCCCGACGAGTCCAAGTTGTACTTCCAGGTGTCGTTCTTCAACGGGTTCCTGGAGTACGACGTCGCCTCCGACAAGATCACCCGGGTCAAGACGCTGCCGAAGAACCCGGCCACCAGCGAGGACCGCACCACCTGGGTCAACGACTCGCGCCACCACGGCCTTTCGATGAACCCCTCCGGCACCAAACTGTGCGTCGCCGGCACGATGGACGACTACGCGACCGTCGTCGACCGCGCCACCCTCCAGGAAGGCCCGCTGGTACCCGCCTCCAAGCCCTACTGGGCCACGGTCAGCGGCGACGGCAAGTCCTGCGTCATCTCAGAGAGCGGCGCCGACCAGATCACCGCCATCGACTTCGCCACCGGGACCAAGACGGTCTCCGTGGCGGTCGGCGACCACCCGCAGCGCGTACGGCTGGCCCATGTGGCGGCGAACTGGACGTCTCCGTCCGCGGGTTGACCCCGCAGGGCGGACGCACCAAAGCGCCCCCACGGTGATCGCGGCCGTGGGGCGCCGCCGGTGCCCGGCGGGCGGCGCGGAGGCCCGCCGGGTACCGGCGGTTCAGCGTGCCCGGCCTCCCACCTTGCCGGAAGCGTCCACCAGGCCCGAGGTACGCAGTGTGCCGACCGTTTTCAGCAGCCGGTCGGCCGGTTCTCGCAGCCGGGGATGGGCCAGCACCGTGTTGCGCAGACCGCGCACCGGTCTGCGGAGCAGCCGGTGCGCCGCCGCCACCGGGTGCGGGCGGGTCGCGAACCCCTCGGCCACGCGCAGCTCGCGGGTCTTGAGCCAGTCCTTGTACTGCTTGTCGCCGCGCCCCCAGTCCATCAGCGTCACGCCGTGCCGGCCCGCCGCCTCGGCCATCCGAAGGTGCATCAGCAGCCCGGGCGAGTAGTAGCGGAACTCGGGGTCGTAGGCGGTGAACCAACACGCGAACACCGTGCGCGAACGCGGTCCGAAGTGGGCGGCGACCGGCCGGTCACCGGCGTACACCACGGACAGCACACCGGTGAAGTGCTCCTCGCGGACATGGAAGAGGTTGTCCACCAGGGCCACGATCCACGGCCGCGCGAACCGGTCCATCCGTCCTGTCCTGCGGTACTGGGCGGACTTCCAGAGCATCAGCCGGTGCAGCACCTGCGGATCCCGCTCGTCGAAGACGAACCGCATCTCGCCCAGGTCCCGCCCCAGCCGGCGTTCCTTCTTCAGCGTCGTCTTGGCCAGGCCCGGATACGCGCCGCGCAGCCACTGCGGGTAGTCGCTGTCGCCCGGCTTCAGGTCGATCACCGGCGAGGCGAACGTCCCCGTCACATACCGCCCGAATGGTTTCTGCTCGTCGATCAGGTGGTCGAACTCGAAGACGGACAACCCACAGGCCCGCAGCAGTTCCTGGACGTCCCAGGCGACCCCGGGGCGGTGCACGAGGGCCTGCAGATCGGAGAGACCGAGACCGATGGCGCGCCCGACCCCCAGGGAGTTGCGCTCGTACGGGAAGAAGCCGACGGGCTCCCCGTTCTCGTGCAGGACCGCCACCCGCGCCCCACCGCGGTACCGGCCGACCCCGGCGGCGAACTCCGGTGAGAGGAAGGGGTTGGCGTACTCGGGCGACTCGTCCATCACCCCGTGCCAGGCTCGGCGAAGCGACGTGCTCAGCTCGTCGGGTCTGTGAATGGTGATGTCCACCTCAGATCAACCGCCCTTCCGCGGGCCCCGCGAGCGACGTACCGGTCCGGGCACCGACCAGTAGGGCGTGTGGATCACTGTTCATGGATCGCATGGACGACCGCTCCCCCCATGACGCGCAGTCCGCGTCCTGACACTTCCTGGTGTATCTGCCGATCCACGCCGGGTATCCGCTCGTCCCGCGGTCGACGACCGAGATCCGAACGGTTCGGTGGGGCTCAAACGTCGCGAAACAGTACGCACGCTGTCAAGGGGGTCTGACACAACGAAAGCCTGCAGGACGGACGGACCGCTCCGTTCAGGCCCGTCCGACCTGCAAGTCGTGGCTTTCCCGCCCTTCCGGAGGCATTCGGTCAGGCGTGCGAGGCCGCCCATGACGTGAGTTCCGCCTTGGCCGCGTTCAGCAGGGTCGACGAGGGGTTCGCCGCGCCGTTGGTGACCAGGGCGTAGTGCAGGGTGGCGGAGTCGGTGGAGGTGAGCAGAAGGCGCCGGCTGCCCGTGCCGCCGGGTTCGGCCGCCGTGGCGACCGGTGTGGCCGTGGTGTACGCGGGCAGGCCGTGGACCGCGCCCAGGTCCGAGACCACTGTCGTGGAGGCCGCGGGGAAGGACGCCGGAAGGTGGAGTTCCGTGGGGGCGGTCGTCCCGTCGGAGCGCCACATCAGCAGGCCGTACTGGCCTGTGCCGACGAGCTGGGAGACGTTCGGCAGGCTGCTCGGGACCGGGTTCCACGTCAGCGTCGTGGAGCCGTCGCGGGAGCGGTCCTCGTAGGTGAAGGCGAGGGCCCGGCCCGCCGTGGCACTCGGGTAGAGGCGGTCCAGAAGACGGGTGTCCTGGCGCAGGACCGCCTTCCCGGAGTCGTCCAGGCCGACCGCCGAGAGGTCCTCGTCGTTCCAGGCGTCGCCGGAGGTGAGCACCTTGTCGGGGTTGCCGTTCATCAGCTCGTGGTGGCGGCCGCTGTAGAGGTCCCACTGCCACTGGGAGCCGGAGAGGACGGGGCCGGAGCCTTCCGGCTTCGACCACCAACCTGCGCCCGGGACACGGGAGTCCAGTGCCTGGTACATGGCCTTCACCACGGTCGGGGCCTTGTCCGAGACCGAGCCCGACAGCGGGTGCCCGAACTCGCTGACCACCGCGGTCGTGCCCGCGGCCGAGGCCCGGTCGCGCACCGCCCCGAAGTCGGTGGCGTACTGCCCGTCGCCCGCCTTGCCCCACATGAAGACGCCGGAGATCGCCTTCTGGTCGTAGAAGTGGGTGTTGAACACATAGCGCGAGCCGAGGGTGCCCGCATCCAGGAGGCCGCCCTCCTGTTTCTGGAAGTCGAGGTTGGAGTTCCAGAAGAGGTTGGGCTCGACGAAGGCGGGCTTGGCCTGCCAGCCGGCCGCGTCCATCCGGGCCCGGAACTTCGCATAGAACGGCCAGAGGATGTTCTGCTCCCAGGTACGGCTGGTCTGCCCGGAGTCGTACGTGCCCGCGAACGGCTCGTTGAAGGGGTCGAAGCCGACGACGCCCGCGAACTCGGCCGAGGTGAGGTGCGCTCGGACGTAGGTCATGGTCGTCTGGGCGGTGGTGAGGAAGGCGTCCTGGAGGCCGTGGGCGTTGTGCCAGAAGTCGTACGACGCCTGCTTGACGGCCCCGTTCTGGGTGATGTTCTGGCCCCAGAAGAGGCAGATCCCGCACGACTCCTGGGGGTAACCGCCCGCGTCGACGGCCCACTTGGGGGCGCCGTCGCCGCTGTACCAGCTGCCCGTGTTGAAGAGATAGCGGGAGTAGAGGTCCTGGTGGAAGTCGGGGTAGACGCGGATCCCGGCGTCGAGGAAGGCACGGATCTGGTCGGTGACGTCGGCGAGGTAGCCGGTGTCGACCTGGCCGCGCGCGGGTTCGGCGTGCGCCCAGGAGAGCAGGAAGCGCACGGAGTTGCCGCCACCGAGGGCGCGCAGCGCGGTGGCGGACTTCTTGGCGTCGGCGACCGACGCGAAGGGCAGTCCGCTGTGCTCCTCCAGCTTCGTCTCGCCCGAGACGTTGTAGCCGCGCAGCACGACCTCGCGGCCGAGTCCATCGGTGAAGTGGCCGTTCGCGACGGTGAGAGCGGCGGCGGGTTCGTCGAACCAGAGGGAGTCGGGGAGTCCTTCCGCGGCGGCGGGCTGGGCGCTGCCCGCCGCCGTGAGGAAACCGGTGAGGAGTACGAGGACGCCGAGCAGACGCGCACGTAACTTCGCCATGCTCACTACAGTCCGGGCGCATCGGGCATACGTCAACACCCCTGACTCATGAGTAAGTTTCTTGTTTCAGCCGTCCCTGCCGTGCCATGTCGGGTCATGTCACCCACCGACCCGCCGGGTCACATTGAGCAGGTACTCCTTCCGGTCGAGAGGGTTGAGGTCGGTCCGCGGACGGTCGGGAGCGCTGCCGCCCGCGACCGGCGCGTAGTGGTCGAAGGCGCATTCCAGTTCGCCTTCACCGCGCGTCAACGCCGGGAGCTGCTGCTCCAGTTCATGCACCCGGGCCACCGGGACGCGGCCCTCCAGTACGCATGACGTGCCGTGTGTCTCCGTGGTCCGGGGAACGGCACGCTGCCGGGCCAGCAGGGGCAGGACGGCTCCCAGGGTGTCCGCCGGGAGCTCCAGGCGGAAGCGGTGCATCGGCTCGTACACCTGGGTGCCCGCCTCGCGCAGTGCGGCCATGACCACGAGCGGGGTCAGGCCCCGGAAGTCGGCGCCCGTGCTCGACATGCTCTTGTCGAAGCCCTGGTGGGCGTGGCTCTGCCGGGGTGAATAGCCGCAGTGCGTCATGGTGACCGTGCAGCCGGTGACCTGCCAGCCGTTGAGACCCTGCCCCAGCGCCTCCCGCACCGTGTCCTCGACCGCCTTGAAGAACGCGTACGGCATCGAGCCGAGTTCGACCTCCAGCCGGAATTCCACGCCGGAACCGGTCGGCGCGGGATCGATGCGCAGTCCGACGGTGGCGAGAAAGGGATTGGGGTCCTTTCCGTTGAACTCGACTGCCGTGCCCGTGCCCATGGGCCTTTCGACGCACAGCGGGGTGGTCTCGCGGAACGTCACAGCGACGCCGAATTCGTCGGCGAGCGTCGCCTGAATGACTTCCTTCTGCACCTCGCCGTAGAGGGAGACGGAGATCTCCTTGCGCACTTCGTCGTGCCGCAGGTCGATCAGCGGGTCCTGCTCGGCGAGCTGGGTGAGCGCGAGGTGCAGCGCGCCGTTGTCGGCGGGGCTGGTGGGGACGACGACGGTTTCCAGGGTCGGCGGGGAGAAGTGGTGCTCGGCCGTCCCCTTGCGCGGCATGCCGAGACAGTCGCCGATCCGGATGTCCGCGAGGCCCCAGAGCTTGCCGATCCGCCCCGCCGCCACTTCTGTCGCGCGCACGTCCGAACCGCTGTCGAAGACGCTGATCGCGGTGACCTTCCCCTCCTCCCCGCCGCGCATCAACAGCCGGTCCCGGGTGCGCACGGTGCCCGAGAACATCCGTGCGTAGGCGATCTTCTCCCCCGCGGGGCCCCGCTCGACCTTGAAGACGGTGCCCGAGACCGGGCCGTCCGGGTCGCTGTCGGCCGCGGGCAGCAACTCCTTGATCCCGGCGATCAGTTCGGGGACCCCCGCCCCGGTCACGGCCGAGCCGAAGAAGACGGGGTGCACCACGGCCCTGCGGGTCTGCTCCGCGAGTGCGGCGCGCAGCCGGCCGTAGGAGACGGCACGCTCGTCGTCGACGTACGCGGCGAGCAGTCCGTCGTCGCGCTCGGCGAGCCGGTCCAGCAGGCGCGGACCGAGGGAGCGGGCGTCGAACGGGGTGAAGTGCGCGTCACGCGTGCCCGGTTCGTCGATCCCGCCCATCGGGACGATCGCCTCGGTGAGCCGCGCGGAGATGTTGCGCAGCACGCGCTCGTCCTGCGCGCCGGGACGGTCGATCTTGTTGACGAAGACGAGTGTGGGAATGCGCAGCCGCTGGAGCGTCCGCATCAGCACACGGGTCTGCGCCTGTACGCCTTCGACGGCGGAGATGACGAGGACGGCGCCGTCGAGCACGCTCAGCACCCGTTCCACCTCGGCGATGAAGTCCGGGTGGCCGGGGGTGTCGATCAGGTTGACGGTGACGTCGTCGACCGCGAACGACACCACGGCGGACTTGATCGTGATCCCGCGCTGCCGCTCCAGCGCGAGGGAGTCGGTCTGCGTGCTTCCGTCATCGACGCTGCCGATCTCGTCGATGACCCCGACCGTGTGCAGCAGCCGCTCGGTCAGGCTTGTCTTACCGGCGTCTACATGCGCCAGAATTCCCAGGTTCAGCAAATGCACCGGGTGTCATGTCCTTTGAAATGGGAGTGATTCCTTCCTGCGGGGACATGAACGGTGTGCGCATTGCTGCTCCTCGATCTCGACGGCTCGCTGAAAAACGTCCTTCGTAGTGCAGCAGGCGGCGATGCGTGAGGGCAACGGATTTATGGCGACGGCGGGGGTCTGCCGGACGGCGCCGCGCATAGCCTGTAACCGGGCGGCAGACGAGGGGGCGGATGCCATGTCCGCGAAGCCATGCGGGGAATGCGCCATGACCATGGGGGCACTTCGGGAGGAGCTGCGGCGGGCCACGGAGGACGAAGCGATCGAGGGTGTCGCGTCGTTCCGCGGGACCGTGAACCGGCCGTATGAAACACCCCTGCCCGAGGACGATCCGGTCCTGTTGCTCGAACGGCGCCTGGCCGAGTCGGAGCGCGAGCGCGGTCCCGACCATCACGACACCCTGGTCGCCCGCAGCAACCTCGGAGGCGTCTGTCAGGAGGCAGGGCATCTCGACCGGGCCGTGTCGCTGTTCGAGCGAACCCTGGCCGCGGCGGAACGCGTCCTCGGCCCCGGCCACGTCGACACGCTCACGTTCTGCAACAACCTCGCCTCCGGCTACGCGGCAGCCGGCGACCCCGGTCGTGCCATTCCCCTCTACGAACGTGCTCTGGCCGGTCGCGAGCGCGTCCTCGGCCCCGACGACGTGCGCACCCGGCTGTGCCGTGACAACCTCGCCCGCGCCCACGAACTGGCGGGGAACCCGGCGCGCGCCGTCCCGCTCCACCGGCGGACCCTGGCTGACCGTGAACGCGTCCTGAGCCCCGGCCATCCCTACACCCTGCTGTCCCGCTGCGAGCTCGCCCACGCCCACCACGCGGCGGGCGACGAGGAGCGCAGCGCGGAGCTGTTCCAGCGCACTCTGGCCGACAGCGAGCGCCTCTTCGGGCCCGACCACGCCGCGACCCGGAATGTCCGGGCGTTACTGGCCCATGTGCGGGGCGGCTGACCCACCGTTCGCCGTCCCGGGGAGGGGCTCGGCTGCGCCCGCGGGCTCGGACGAACACCGCCCTCGTGCAACGCTCAACAATGCCTGTCGCAACCCTCCCCCCTCCCGCAGTGCGGTCCTAGAGTGACGCCCATCACCTCCGGTGGCTGATTTCCCTCGCACGGTTCCCTGGGAGGGCACATGACCCGTATCTCGGTGACGGTGGACGGCACGACGTACGAGGACGAGGTGGAACCCCGTCTTCTCCTGGTCCACTACCTGCGCGACCGCCTGGGCCTGACCGGCACCCCGGTCGGCTGCGACACCTCCAACTGCGGGGCCTGCACGGTGGACCTCGACGGGGAGAGCGTCAAGAGCTGCTCGGTGCTGACCGTGCAGGCCGACGGGAGCGAAGTGACCACCATCCAGGGGCTGGCCCGGGAGGGGGAGTGGCATCCGTTGCAGCAGGCGTTTCACGAGCGGCACGCGCTGCAGTGCGGGTACTGCACCCCGGGCATGATCATGGCGGCCCGGGATCTGCTTCGGGAGAACCCGGATCCGGGTCCGCGGCAGGTACGGGAGGCGCTGGAGGGCAACCTCTGCCGCTGCACCGGCTACCAGAACATCGTGCGCGCGGTCCTCGCCGCCTCCGGGCAGGAGGTCTCGACATGACCGACCAGGTCACAGAACACGAGGTCGGCCGCTCCCGGCCGCGCAAGGAGGACGCCCGGCTGATCACCGGCCAGACCACCTGGACGGACAACATCACGGTCAACGGGCTGCTGCACCTGGCGATCCTGCGCAGCCCCATGGCGCACGCCCGCATCGACCGGGTCGACGTCTCCCCCGCCCGCGAACGGCCCGGTGTCGTCGCCGCGTTCAGCGGCAGCGACCTCGCCGAAGGCCTCGGCTCGCTGCCCTGCGCCTGGCCGGTCACCGAGGACATCGTGCTGCCCGACCATCCCCCGATCGCGGTCGACGAGGTACGTCACGCCGGCGACCCGGTGGCCGTCGTCGTGGCCCGCGACCGGTACGCGGCCGCCGACGCGCTGGAGGCCGTCGAGGTCGACTACACCCCGCTGCCCCCGGTGCTCGACCTGGAGGCCGCCCTCGCCGACGACTCCCCACTCGTCCACGCGGACAAGGGAACCAACCGCTGTTACGACTGGCGGCTGGCCACCGGCGAGGACTACGCCGCCGTCCGGCACCGCTCCGACGTCGTCCTGCGCCGCCGCTACCACCAGCAACGGCTGATCCCCAACGCCATGGAACCGCGCGCCGTCGTCGTCACCCCGCTCGCCGCCTCCGGCGAGTACACCGTCCACTCCTCGACGCAGATCCCGCACATCCTGCGGATCATGCTGTCCGTCGTCACGGGCATCCCCGAGCACAAGCTCCGGGTGATCGCCCCCGACGTCGGCGGCGGCTTCGGCTCCAAGCTCCAGGTGTACGGCGAGGAGGCCCTCGCGCTCGCCGTCGCCCGACGGCTGGGGCGGCCCGTCAAGTGGACCGAGTCGCGCTCCGAGGGATACCTCGCGACCCATCACGGGCGCGGCATGATCCAGGACGTCGAGATCACCGCCAACCGTGACGGCGGGATCAACGGGCTCAAGGTCCGGCTGCTGGCCGACATGGGCGCGTACTTGATGCTCGTCACGCCGGGCATCCCGATCCTCGGCGCGTTCATGTACCCGGGGATCTACAAGATGGACGCGTACGACTTCACGTGCACCGGCGTGTTCACGACCCGCACCCCCACCGACGCCTACCGCGGCGCCGGGCGCCCCGAGGCGACGTACGCCATCGAACGGATCATGGACGAGCTGGCCGTCGAACTCGGTCTGGATCCGATCGAGTTGAGGCGACGCAACTGGATCCGGCACGAGGAGTTCCCGTACACGTCCGTCGCGGGACTGACCTACGACAGCGGCAACTACGAGGCCGCCACGGACCGGGCGCTCGCGCTCTTCGGGTACGACGAACTGCGCGCGGAGCAGCACAAGCGCAACGAACGCGCAGACGCCATACGGCTGGGCATCGGCGTGTCCACGTACACGGAGATGTGCGGGCTCGCGCCGAGCCGGGTGCTGCGGGATCTGCGGTACTCGGCCGGCGGCTGGGAGGCGGCGAGCATCCGCATGCTGCCGACCGGCAAGGTCGAGGTGGTCACCGGCACGAGCCCGCACGGGCAGGGGCACGTGACCTGCTGGAGCCAGATCGCCGCCGACGTACTGGGGGTGCCCTTCGACGACGTCCAGGTCCTGCACGGCGACACCGGCACCGCTCCACAGGGCATGGACACCTACGGCTCACGCTCGCTCGTCGTCGGCGGGGCCGCGGTGCACCAGGCCGCGCAGAAGGTCGTGGAGAAGGCGCGCAAGGTCGCCGCGCACCTGCTGGAGGCGAGCGAGCACGACCTCGAGTTCACCAACGGCGTGTTCTCGGTGAAGGGTTCGCCCGACGCCCGCAGGAGCATCCAGGAGGTCGCCTTCGCGACGTTCTCCTCGCACGACCTGCCCGACGGCATGGAACCCACCATCAACGCCGAGCACCTGGTCGACCCGGAGAACTTCTCCTACCCGCACGGGACGCACCTGTGCGCGGTCGAGGTCGACACCGAGACCGGCAGGACCTCGATCCGCTCCTACGTCTGCGTCGACGACGTCGGCCGCGTCATCAACCCGATGATCGTCGAGGGACAGGTGCACGGCGGGCTCGCGCAGGGCATCGCGCAGGCGCTGTACGAGGAGGCCGTGTACGACGACGAGGGCAACCTGCTCTCCGGCACGATGGCCGACTACCTGGTGCCCTCGGCGGCTGACCTGCCGGACTTCGTGACGGACCGGACCGTGACGCCGTCCACCACGAATCCCCTCGGTTCCAAAGGAGTCGGCGAGGCGGGGACGATCGCGTCGACGCCCGCCGTCGTCAACGCGGTCGTCGACGCCCTGCGCCCGCTGGGTGTCACCGAAGTCGCGATGCCCTGTACTCCGCAACGGGTCTGGGAGGCCCTCCAGGAGGCTGCGACATGATTCCCCCGGCATTCGCATACGCCAGGCCGACGAGCGTCGACGAGGCCGTGCGCACCCTCGCGGACGCCGGTGAGGACGCCAAGGTCCTCGCCGGCGGGCAGAGCCTGCTGCCACTGCTCCGGCTGCGGCTCGCGTTTCCCGAACTCGTCGTCGACGTGGGCCGGATACCCGAGCTGCGCGGGATCCGCGAGGACGAGGGCACGCTCGTCATCGGCGCGATGACCACCCACCACGATGTGCTGCGCGACCCGCGGGTGCGCCGGCACGCCGGGCTGCTCGCGGCGGCCACTGCCACGGTCGCCGATCCCGCCGTACGCCATCGCGGCACCCTCGGCGGGTCACTGGCCCACGCCGATCCGGCCGGTGATCTGCCCGCCGTGATCCTCGCCCTGGACGCCACGCTGCTGGCGGTGGGGCCGCAGGGGGCGCGGGCCATCCCCGCCCGGGAGTTCTTCGTCGACTACCTGCAGACCGCGCTGCGGCCGGACGAGCTGCTCGTGGAGGTGCGGATCCCGACGGCCGACGACTGGGGTTTCCACTACGAGAAGTTCCAACGGGTCGCGCAGGCCTGGGCGGTGGTCGGCGTGGCCGCGCTGGTGCGCCGCGACAACGGGCACATCGCCCAGGCGCGGATCGGGCTGACCAACATGGGCCCGACCCCGCTGCGGGCGGCGGCCACCGAGGAGACGCTCTTCGGTGCGGCGGACGCCGGCGCGGTGGCACGGGCCGCGGAGGCCGCCGCCGACGGCACGCGTCCGTCGGCCGACCCCTCGGGGTCGCCCGCCTACCGGGCTCATCTCGCCCGGGTGCTCACCCGGCGAGCGGTGCTGGCCGCCGCCGGGCTGGGGTGAGGGGCCCGTCGAGACCATGGCGGACAAGGGCGGCGGCGGTTACGGCCTGACGGGTCCGGACGAGGTGCGCGCCCGGCTGGAGCGGACGGGGTACCTCCTCGACGAGGGGCTGGCCGTCGCCTGCTTCCTTGCGCTGCGGCTGCACCGGCCGCTCTTCTGCGAGGGCGATGCGGGCGTGGGCAAGACCGCGCTCGCCTCCGCCCTCGCTCAGGCGATCGGCGCCCCGCTGATCCGGTTGCAATGTTACGAGGGCATCGATGCCTCCCAGGCCCTGTACGACTGGGACTTCCCACGCCAGCTGCTGCATCTGCGGGCCGCCGAGGCAGCGGGTGTCGCGGACGCCGACCGTCTGGAAGGGGAGCTGTACGACCGGCGGTTCCTGATCGCGCGGCCCCTGCTCCGGGCGCTGGAGACCCAGCCCTGCGTGCTCCTCATCGACGAAGTCGACCGCGCAGACGACGAGTTCGAGGCGTTTCTGCTGGAGCTGCTGTCGGAGTACGCGGTCACGATTCCCGAACTGGGCACGCTGCGAGCCGAGTTGCCACCCGTCGTCGTCCTGACGTCGAACCGTACGCGCGACGTGCACGACGCGCTGAAGCGACGCTGCCTCTACCACTGGTTCGACCATCCGGGCTTCGTCCGCGAACTCGCCATCGTCCGAAGGAGGTTGCCTGGCGTGACGGCCCGGCTCGCCGAGCAGGTGACCGCGCTCGTGCAGGCCCTGCGCGCCGAGGACCTGCTCAAGCCGCCCGGCGTGGCGGAGACGATCGACTGGGCGGAGGCCCTGGATGCGCTGGGCGCGACCGAACTGGACGCCGAGCTGGCGGTGGCCACGCTCGGGTCGGTCCTGAAATACCGGGAGGACGCGGAGCGGGCACGGGGTCTGGACCTGTCGGCGATCCTCGCAGCGC
>NZ_JBMNDS010000095.1:0-38315 GCF_052543295.1 Streptomyces sp. SAS_270 | reverse complement strand
GAGGAGGGGGCGAGGCCGAGGCCCACGGACCCCTTCCTCGCCCTCGCCGCCGGCTCGCTTCCGCGCCTCGCGCGGTGCGGATGTGTCCGGTCCAGGACTGCCACAGGTACCCCTTCGTTCGGTGATCGCTTCCGGACTACCGTCGCAGGGCGGGAACTGTCACGTCCATCGAATCTTTTCGACCATTCTGTTCAGTTGAACTGAAAGGTATCGAGCCGCTCGCGGGGGCCGTACGCGGCGCGGTGTGCGCCTTGCCGCGCGGCTTGAGCTGCCCGAGGACCGTCGCCCCGAACGCCAGCGCCATGCCCGCCAGCTGGACCGGGGTGAGCGCCTGGTCCAGCGCCGCCCAGCCGATGACGGCCGCGGTCAGCGGGGAGAGCGGGCCGAGGAAGGTGACCTGGGTGGCGGTGAGGCGGCCGATGCCGCGGAACCAGAGCCAGTACGCGACCGCCGTGTTGGCCAGGGCGAGATAGGCGTACCCGGAGACCGCGCGGCCGTCCAGCGCGGGCGGCGCGCCCTCGACGAGAAGGGCGAGCGGGGCTATCAGCAGTCCGCCGGCCGTCAGCTGCCAGGCGGTGAGCGCCAGCGGGCCGACTCCGTCCGGGCGGCCCCACCGCTTGGTGAGCACCGTGCCGGTGGACATCGACGCGGTCGAGGCGAGCGCGGCCAGGACACCGACGAGGTCGAGCGCACCGGCCGCCTTCAGGACGACGAGGCTGACGCCGAGGGCCGCCGCGATGCCGGTGAGGACGGTGCGCAGGGTCGGCCGGTCGCCGAGCAGGACCGTGGCGAGGCCCGCCACGAACAGCGGCCCGACCGAGCCGAAGACCGCCGCCATGCCGCCGGGCAGCCGGTACGCGGAGAGGAAGAGGAGCGGGAAGAAGGCGCCGATGTTCAGCGCGCCCAGCACCGCCGCCTTCCCCCACCAGACGCCGCGCGGCAGGACGCGGGCCAGCGCGAGCAGGACCAGCCCGGCGGGCAGGGCGCGCATCGCCGCGGTGAACAGGGGGCGGTCCGCCGGGAGGAACTCGGTGGTGACCGCGTAGGTGGTGCCCCAGGACATGGGGGCGAGAGCGGTGAGCAGGACGGTCGCGGACCGCTTCATGGCGAACTCGCTTTCCCGGCGGACGAGGGGTTGAGGCCTTGCGCCCCGATCCTCAAGTAGGTCGATGGAAAGTAGCTTACTCGCAAGCTACTTTCCGTCAAGCTACTTTCTTGCGAACGACCGACCGGCGGCGGATACTCGCCCTCATGGAGACTTCGAAGGACGCCGTCGACGCGATCATCGAGCAGTGGGCCGCCGTACGGCCGGACCTCGACACCGCCGCGATGGAGGTCTTCGGGCGGATCTTCCGGCTCTCCCGGGCGATGAGCGACCGGATGGAGAAGGCGTACGCCCGGTTCGGGATCTCGCGCGGGGAGTTCGACGTCCTGGCGACGCTGCGCCGCTCGGACGCCCCGTACACGCTCTCGCCCCGGCAGCTCTCGGCGACTTTGATGCTCACCACCGGCGGCATGACAGGACGCCTGGACAAACTGGAGCGTGCGGGGCTGCTGCGGCGCTCCCCCGATCCGCACGACCGGCGCGGGCTCCAGGTCACACTGACGGACGAGGGCTTCCGTCTGATCGACGAGGCCGTCGGCGCGGGGCTCGCCGCACAGACGGCCGCCCTCTCCCGGCTCGACGACGAACAGGCCGGCCAACTGGCCGACCTGTTGCGGGAGTTGCTGGGAGCGGTGGACTAGGGTCCGAGGAGGAGCCCGGCGAGGCGGGCCCCGGCGGCACCTCCGGCGGACAGCCCCTAGCGGCCCACCGCCGCGGTCAGGGCCGTCTCCAGCTCCGCAGGCTCCGGGGACTCCGCCGCCCAGGCCACGTATCCGTCGGGGCGCACCAGCACCGTCGTACGCCGGTCGCTCGCCCAGCTCTCCACGGTGAGGCGCCCCTTGCGCTGCCCGGCCGCGCCCTCGGCGTCGTCCGGCCGCGGGGTGACGAGGACGAACCTGCCGCCGCGCAGGGCCTCGTAGAGGCGGCCGCCGCTCAGGGCGACGTCCGGGACCCGGGTGCCGACGAGCTTGTGGGAGCCGCGCGGCGCCGGGTAGGCGTATCCGATGCCGGTGAGCTGCCCGGTCGCCTTGCGGCGGGCGGGGCCGACCTGGTCGAGGACGGTGGTGAGCACGCCGCGCAGGGCCAGCGTCCAGGGGCGCTTGGCCATCGCGAGCCGCACCATGCCACCGCTGCTGCGCAGGACGGACTCGCCGACGGGGTGGCGTTCGGCCTGGTAGGTGTCCAACAGGGCGGCGTCCGCATGTCCGCTGACGACCGCCGCCAGCTTCCAGCCGAGGTTCGCCGCGTCCTGGAGACCGGTGTTCATGCCCTGCCCGCCGGCCGGGGTGTGCACATGCGCGGCGTCCCCGGCGAGGAAGACCCGGCCGACGCGGTACTCGGGCACCTGGCGCTCGTCGCTGTGGAAGCGGGACATCCAACGGGCCTCGCGCATGCCGTAGTCGCGGCCGAGGGCGCGCCGGGCGATGTCCTTGACCTCGTCGAGTTCGAGCGGCTCGCTGTCGGGGACGTTGTGGCGGCGGTCCCAGCCGATCACGCGGTAGTAGCCGTCGCCGAAGGGGGCGATGAAGGCGAAGGTGTCGCCGACGGTGGCGACGGTCAGCAGGGTCTCGGGCCGCTCGTCGAGCAGCACGTCCGCGAGGACGACGGAACGGATCACCGACTTTCCGGGGAACGGCTGCCCGATCGCCTCGCGCACCGCGCTGCGCATCCCGTCCGTACCGACGACGTACGCGGCCCGCAACTGCTCCGCCTCCCCGTCCGCGCCCCGGACTTCGAGCGTCACCCCGTCCGCGTCCTGACGCAGCCCGGTCACCTCGGTCTCGTACACGAACCGCACCCCGGCCTCCTCAGCGCGCCGCTGCAGCGCCTTCTCCACCTCGTACTGCGGGATGACGAGCAGGTGGTTGAAGCGGGAGGGCAGGGTGTCGAGCGCGACGGTGAGCCGGCCGAAGAGCCGGATGCGGTCGAGGGCCTCGCCCTGCTCCTCCAGCTCGTCGGCGAGACCCCGGGCGTCGAGCTGCTCCAGGGTGCGGGCGTGCAGGACGAAGGCACGGGAGAGGTTGCTGATCTTGTGCGGGCGCTTCTCGACGAGGGTGACCGGGACGCCGGCGGTGGCGAGGTCGGCGGCCAGCAGCAGGCCGGTGGGGCCGGAACCCACGACGATGACGGCGGCGGAGTCGGCGCCGGAGCTGGAGCCGGAGTTCGGGCCCGTGCCGGTGGCGAGGTTCGTGCTGCTGTCGTTCCCGGTGCCGTTCATGAGGACCTCCCAATACCAACGTCCGTTTGCCAACACTTGTTGACCAACGCTCGTTGACCAACGTAGAGCTGTCGCTCTGGACTGTCAACAGGTGTTGGCCTACGGTTGTTGGCATGAACGGCAGTGACAGCAGAGCCACAGAGTCCGGATCGCGGTCCCCGCGCCGCTCCGACGCCACCCGCAACGCCATCCTCACGGCCGCCCGCGAGCGTTTCGCGGCGGACGGCTACGAGCGGGCCACCATCCGTGCGATCGCCAAGGACGCGGGGATCGATCCGTCGATGGTGATGCGGTACTACGGCTCGAAGGAGGGGCTGTTCGCCACGGTCCTCGACGCCGACCTGCGGATGCCGCAGCCGGACGGGCTGGACCCGAGCGAGGTGGGCCGCGTGCTGGTGGGCCACTTCCTCGACCTCTGGGAGGAGAACGACGTGCTCACGGTGCTGCTCCGGGTCGGCGTCACCCACCCGGCCGGCGCGCAGCGCATGCAGGGCGTCTTCCGGGACCAGATCCTGCCGGTCGCCCTGCGCTGCTGCCCCGACCCCGAGCAGGCGCCGGTGCGGGCCGCGCTCGTCGCGTCGCAGATGCTCGGGATGGCACTCACCCGCTACGTCCTGCGGTTCGAGTCGGCCAGCGCGCTGCACCGCGAGGAGGTCGTGGCGTGGCTGGCGCCGACGGTGCAGCGGTATCTCACGGCGCCGAACCCCTGACGGCCACGGCCCGCGCACACAGCGAGGGCGCCGTCCTCACCCCCGTACGGCGAATGCGCGTACGGGAGGCGAGGACGGCGCCCTCGGGAAAAGTTCGGCGGCTGCTACGGGCCCTGCCGGAGCAGGCCGGGAATGCCGGCCCGAAAGAGCGGGCCCGAGCGGGAACGCCGAGGTCAGGCCTTTGCCTTGACCTTCGGCTGCCGGTCCTTCGACTTGTCGAGGACCATGACCAGGCCCGCGATGACCAGGAACAGCGCGAGCGGCGCCGCGACGTAGAGGCCGAGCGTTTCGATCACGCTCAGGCCATTGCCGGGGTCGTCGCCGTCGTCGCGGGTCAGCGCGAGCGCGGGGGACGACATGAGCAGCATCATCAGCGTCGTACCGGCAGCCAGGGCGCCGGCGCGCAGGGCGTTCTTCTTGTCCACGGTGCCAACGTAGCGAACGCCCGAACGAGCCGCGCGCCCGGGGTGGCCGTATGAAGGACCCCGGGAGGCCGCACGCGGGAACCCGGGGGCCTCAGAGGTGCTCGCGGCCGGCCCCGGGGCGGGGCCGCAGCACGTCCAGGAGGGCGTGCAGGCGGGGCGAGGCAGCCAGTTCCTCCAGGGTCACCGGGCGCCCCTCGGCATCCGCGACCGGCAGCCGCCAGTTCGGGTACTGGTCCCAGGTGCCGGGCAGGTTCTGGGGACGCCGGTCGCCGACCGTGTCCGGCAGCCAGACGCCGATCATGCGGGCCGGGGTGCGCAGCAGGAACCGGTGCACGGCCTGGATCTCCGCCTCCTCCGTCTCGGCGCACACCCCGCCGCTCGCGCCCGGCAGCAGCCCGAGCCGGGTGAGCAGCGCCAACCACTCCCCCGCCTCCGCGGACGCCGCGGCCCGCTCCTCGTCCAGGGTGCCCGTCAACAGGCCCAGGGCGGCGCGGAGTTCGACGTGGTCGCCGGTCAGCCGGGAGGCGGTGGAGGGCAGGTCGTGGGTGGTGGCGGTGGCGAGGCAGTCGGCGCGCCAGCGTTCGGGCGGCAGCGGCAGCCCGTCGCCCTCCCAGTCGCGCTCGAACCAGAGCACGGACGTGCCGAGCACCCCGTGCTCGTGCAGGGTCTCGCGCACGCCCGGTTCCACGGTGCCGAGGTCCTCGCCGATCACCAGGGCCCCGGCGCGGGCGGCCTCCAGCGCGAGGATCGCGAGCATGGCCTCGGCGTCGTAGCGGACGTACGTGCCCTGCGTCGGCTGCTCGCCCTGCGGGATCCACCAGAGCCGGAACAGGCCCATGACGTGGTCGATGCGCAGGGCGCCCGCGTACCGGAAGAGGGCGCGCAGCAGACGGCGGTACGGGGCGTAGCCGGAGTCGGCCAGGCGGTCGGGGCGCCAGGGGGGCAGGCCCCAGTCCTGGCCGCGCGAGTTGAAGGCGTCCGGGGGCGCGCCGACCGACATTCCGGCGGCAAAGTACTCCTGCTGCGCCCAGGCGTCGGCTCCGCCGGGGTGAACGCCGACGGCGAGGTCGTGCACGAGCCCCACCGGCATGCCCGCGTCGCGCGCGGAGCGCTGGGCGGCGGCGAGTTGGGCGTCGGTGAGCCAGGCGAGGCGGCTGTGGAAGTCGACGCGGTCCATCAACTCCGAGCGGGCGCGGGCTGTTTCGGGCGAGCGGGGGTCGCGCAGCGCGGCGGGCCACTGCTGCCAGTCGGAGCCGTGGACCTCGGCGAGCGCGTACCAGGTGGCGTGGTCCTCCAGTGCCTGCCCTTCCTCCGCGAGGAAGTCCGCGTAGGCGGCGAGGCGTCCGGGGCCGAGGGGTACCGCGCGCACCAGTTCCAGTGCTTCGCGCTTGAGCTCCCAGACGGCGTCGCGGTCGATCAACGCCCCTTTGTGCAGGACGGACTCGCGCAGTCCGGCGGCGCGTTCCAGCAGCGTACGCAGCCGGTCGCGCTCGTCGGCGTACGGGAACTCGGGGATGTCCTCGACGCGCAGGTGCACGGGGTCGGGGAAGCGGCGGGAGGAGGGCCGGTAGGGGGAGGGGTCGGTGGGGGCGCCGGGTACGGCCGCGTGCAACGGGTTGACCTGCACGAATCCGGCGCCCAGCGCGCGGCCCGCCCAGGCGGTCAGCTCGGCGAGGTCGCCGAGGTCGCCCATCCCCCAGGAGCGCTGAGAGAGCAGGGAGTAGAGCTGGACGAGGAGTCCGTAGGTGCGTCCGGCGGGTGTGGGCAGCCGGGCGGGGGCGACGACGAGGTGGACGTCGGCGGTGCGGCCGTCGGGCGCGGTGGCCCGCAACGCGTGGACGCCGAGCGGGAGTTGCTCGGCCGAGGCGCGCGTCTCGCCCTGCTCGGTCTCGATGCGCAGCCGGGTGCCGGGCGGCAGGTCGGCGAGGGCCTTCGGCAGCGGGGCGCCCCGGCGTCCGGCGCGGGCCGCGGGGGCGGGGCCCGCGGGGTCTTCGGAGTGGTCCTCGGCCGGGGATGCGGCGCCGCTCCAGCAGACCACGGTCGGCGGCAGCAGCCGGTCGCGGACCTGCGCCTCGCGGGCGGCGAGGGCGGCGCGGACGGCCTCCGGGGTGCTCGCGTCGACGCCGAGCGCCGCCAGGGCCGCGACGACCGCGGCGTCCGAGGCCGCGACGGTGCGGCCCGGGGACGGGCTGTAGGAGGTGGCGACGCCGTGCAGGTCGGCGAGCCGGGACAGCGGCATCTACACCCCCGAGGCGGTACCGGTCGACGTGGGCTCGCTGGTCAGGGGTGCCGTGTCGGCGAGCGGCGGCTCGCTGGTGAGGGGTTCCGCGTCCGGCAGGGGCGGCTCGCTGGTCAGCGGGGCCTCGGCGCTGCTGCCCTCGGCGCTGAAGACGCAGAAATGCGGTTCGGCGGACGGTTCCGCCGAGGGTTTGGAGAGGGCTGTCAGGAGCAGGTGCGCGGATGCGGCCACGAGGGCCTCCTTGATGTCGTACGGCTTCGAGCGGGTTACCGCAGCCCTACCCAGCGAGCGCATCCGCAGACGCACGGGAACGCAAACACCGAACAACATGGCACTGGTCACACCTTGTGCAGGCTAGGGCAATTGCCGCACAACGGCTACTCCCCCCGGCACCGTCACCTCCTCCCGTTGACACCTCCACCGCGTGAATGGTGGGGTCGTGGCCGCCCTGACAGAGCCGTGGGGGCCGAGTCGAGCAGCGACGAGGAGGGGGCCGGTGCAGCTCCGGCGTTGGACGGGAGCGGTACGAGGCACGCAAGGCGGACGGCTGCCCGGGCAGCCGCGGCGCGGACGGGGTGCGGTCGCCCTCGCGATCGCCGTCGTCGCGGGCACGCTGGGCGCGGCTCCCGCGGTCGTCGCGGCGCCGCACGCGCCGCCGGCCTCCGCGGACGACCGGACGCTGGCTGCGGCCACGCTGCCCGCGGTCTGGCCCCGGCCCCAGTCGCTGCGCGCGAGCTCCGCCCCGGTCGCGGTCCCGGACGAGGTCGTCCTGCTGACCGACGAAACGAGGGGCGCGGTGACCGACCCGTACGCCCTCGACGCGCTGCGTGCGCTGCTGCGCGCTGCGGGTGCGCGGAGGATCACCACGGCGCACGCGGGGGACACGCTCCCCGCCGGCGCGCTGGTGGTGCGTGCGGGGACCGAGACGGAGTCGGGGCCGGGGCCGGGAGCGGAGACCGGGCCGGGGGCAGGATCCGACGGCACCAAGGGCACGGGCCGGGCGTACGGGTTCGGCGGGCATGCCGGGAGCGCGGCCGCCGACGGTTCGCACGCTCTTGGTGCGCGCGCGGCCACCCCGTGGGACGAGGCGCTCACCGCGCTCGGGGCCGCGCCCCGGGCGGACCTCCCCTCCGGCGGCTACCGGCTGGCGGTCGGCCGCTTCGAGGGCCATGACACGGTCGCTCTCGCGGGCGTCGGCGAGGACGGCCTGTTCCACGCGGTGCAGACGCTCCGTCAGCTGACGGGCCACGACGGTCGGATCGCGGGAGCCGTCGTGCGCGACTGGCCCGGCACCGCCGTGCGCGGCACCACCGAGGGCTTCTACGGCACCCCGTGGACCCGCGAACAGCGCCTGGCGCAGCTCGACTTCATGGGCCGCACCAAGCAGAACCGCTATGTGTACGCCCCCGGAGACGATCTCTACCGCCAACAGCGCTGGCGCGAGGTGTACCCGGACCGGCAGCGGGCGGATTTCCGGACGTTGGCGGAGCGGGCGCGCCGCAATCACGTCACCCTGGCCTGGGCGGTGGCCCCCGGGCAGGCGATGTGCTTCTCGTCGGACGCCGACGTGCGCGCCCTGACCCGCAAGCTCGACGCGATGTGGGCGCTCGGATTCAGGGCCTTCCAGCTCCAGTTCCAGGACGTCAGCTACAGCGAGTGGCACTGCGACGCGGACGCCGGGACGTTCGGCTCCGGCTCCGAGGCGGCCGCGAAGGCGCAGGCGCGCGTGGCGAACGAGGTGGCCCGGCAGCTCGCCGAACGGCACCCGGACGCGGCCGCGTTGTCGCTGATGCCGACCGAGTACTTCCAGGACGGTTCGACCGACTACCGGCGGGCGCTCGCGAGCGCGCTGGACGAGCGTGTCGAGGTCGCGTGGACGGGCGTGGGTGTCGTGCCGCGGACCGTCACGGGAAGCGAACTCGCCCGCGCCCGGGCGGCGTTCGGGGGGCATCGGCTCGTCACCATGGACAACTACCCGGTCAACGACTACGCGCAGGACCGCGTCTTCCTCGGCCCCTACACGGGCCGTGAACCCGCCGTCGCGACCGGCTCGGCGGCACTGCTCGCCAACGGGATGGAGCAGGCCGAGGCCTCCCGCATCCCGCTGTTCACCGCCGCCGACTTCGCCTGGAACCCTCGCAACTACCGCCCCGAGGAGTCCTGGAAGGCGGCGATCGACGACCTCGCGGCCGGAGACGGGCGCCGCGAGGAGGCGCTGTCCGCGCTGGCCGGCAACGACGCCTCGTCGGTCCTCGACGGTGACGAGTCGGCGTATCTGCGTCCGCTCCTCGCCGCGTTCTGGCAGGCGCGCACGACGACGGACAAGGCGGCCGACGCGCGGGCGGAGCAGCGGCTGCGTGCCGCGTTCACGGTGCTGCGCGAGATCCCCGAGCGGCTGTCCGGAAGCTCCCTGGCGTCCGAAGTGGCGCCCTGGACCGAGAAGTTGGCGCGCTACGGCGAGGCGGGCGAGACGGCCCTTGCCATGTTGCGCGCCCAGTCGGACGGCGACGCCACGGCGGCCTGGGCGGCGTACCGCGCCCTCGACAGGGCCCGCGCCGAACTCGCGGCGAGCCGGGTGACGGTCGGCAAGGGGGTCCTCGGCCCCTTCCTGTCCAAAGCCCGGACGGCGTACGAGAGTTGGGCGGGCCTCGACCACGAGCCGGCCGCCGAACCCGGTGCGGGCACTGAACCCGGTCCGGGCGCCGAGCCCGGTCCTGGCGCGAACGCCGGCGACGGCCGCACCGTGCGCCTCCCCCGAGCCCGCACGCTCAGCACGGTGACCGTTCTCACCGAGCCCGGCACCCCCGGCTCGGTCGAGGCGCACGTACCCGGCGAGGGCTGGCGCCTGCTCGGCGCGCTCTCCGCGGGCGGCGCGACCGAACTCCCCTGCCGGCTCCGGGCGGACGCCCTGCGCGTGAGCGGTGCGGTGCCCTCGCGCGTACGCCATCTCGTGCCGTGGTACGCCGACTCCCCCGGCGCCGCACTGGAGTTGGCGCGCGCCGAGGCGGACGTCGAGATCGGCGGCAGCGGGCGGGTGACGGCCAGGCTGACATCGCTGCGGCCCGCCGACACGCACGGGAAGCTGACGGTGCGGGCACCCAAGGGCATCGAGGTGCACGTCCCCAGGAAGTCGACTCTCCCTCGCGGTGCGGCCGTTGACGTTCCGGTGGAGGTCTCCGTCCCCGCCGGGACGCCCTCGGGGGAGTACGAGATCACGCTCGCCTTCGGTGACGCGGTGCGCACGGTGACCGTCCGGGCCTTCCCGCGCACGGCGGGCCCCGATCTCGCGCTGGACGGACAAGCGTCCTCCTCGGGTGACGAGACGCCGGACTTCCCGGCGCGGGCGGCGAACGACGGGGATCCGGGAACCCGTTGGTCCTCCCCCGTCGAGGACGGCGCCTGGTGGCAGGTGCGGCTCAACGAGCCGGTCGTGCCGGTCCGCCTCGGCCAGGTCGTCCTGCACTGGCAGGACGCCCACCCCTCCGCGTACCGCATCCAGGTCTCCGCCGACGGCCGCACCTGGCGCACCGCGGCGACGGTCCGGGACGGCCGCGGCGGCCGTGAGTCCGTCCGGTTCGACGAGCGCGACGTCCGGTACGTACGGGTGCAGGGTGACAAGCGGGCGACGCGGTTCGGGTATTCGCTGTGGTCGGTGGAGGCGTACGCCGTGGCGGAGTGAGCCGCGTCCCGTCCTTTGCGAGCGGCTCTTGTGAACCGATGGCCACAAGGTGATCGATAGACGGGGTGTGAGACTGTTCCGCCCCATGAGGGGCCACCGGGAGGACGTTACGGACGCGGCGCTGCTGCGGGCCGTCGCGCACGGGGACTCGGCGGCGATGGCCGCGCTGTACGACCGGCACGCCGGGTGGCTGCACGTGCGGCTGACCCGGCGCTGCGGGGACCCCGAGGTCGTGCGGGAGGTGCTGCAGGACACCTTCGTGACCGTGTGGCGGTCGGCCGCCTCGTACCGCGGGACCGAGGCCGGCGGCTGGCTGTGGACGATCGCCGCGCGGCGCCTGGTGGACGCTCGGCGGGTGCAGGAGCGGGTGGAGCGGGTGGAGTACGCGGCGCCGGTGCCGGCACCGTCCGCCGAGGAACGCGTTCTGGCGGGCCTGGAGTACGGGGACGTCGGCACCGCCCTGGACCGCATCTCGCCCGAGCTGCGCGAGGTGCTGCGTGCCACCGTCGTCGACGGGCTGACCACCCGCGAGGCCGCCCGCCTCCTCGGCATCCCCGAAGGCACCGTCAAGACCCGCGCCATGCGCGCCCGCGCCGAGCTCCGCGCGGCCCTCGCCCAGCTCGACCCGTCCCCGCTGGGAGGCCTGGCATGAGCAGCATGAGCCGTAGGAACGACAGGAACGGCACGAAGGGCACGACCGGTGGGGCGAGCTGGCACGCCCCGGACGATCTCGTGGCCCGCTACGCGGACGGTTCCCTTCCGGATGCGGACGCCTGGTCCCTGGAGAAGCACCTGGAGAACTGCGGAAACTGCGCCGCCCGGGTCTCCCGAGCGGCCCGCGAGGGCGCGGCGGGGGTCGTCCTGGCGGAGGTGCGCGACACGGTCCTGGACGCGGTGGGGGCGGCGGCGCCGGCCCTCGCACCGACCCACCGCACGGCGCGGGCCCGAGCCGTCGGGGGCCGGTTCGGCCGGATCCTGTGGGCCGCCGGGCCCGCGATGCGCGGGGCCTGGACCGGGGCCGTGGTCCTGGTCGCCGTGGGGGCGGTGGCGCTGGCGTACGTGGCCGGGTTCGGCGGCGCGAAGCCGCTGCTGCTGGCGCTCGCGCCCGCGATGCCCCTGGCGGGGGTCGCCCTGTCGTACGGGCGCCACGCCGATCCGTTGCACGAGATCACCGCCGCGTCACCGTCGAGCGGGCTGCGCCTGCTGCTGACCCGGACCGCCGCCGTGCTGGCGCTGAGCGTGCCGCTGCTCACGGTCGCCGGGCTGCTGCTGCCGGCCGCCCCGCCCCGGCTGCCGGAGGCCCCGGCGGCGGCCGCCTGGCTGCTGCCCGGGCTCGCCCTGACGCTGGGCTCGCTGCTGCTGTCCGGGTACGTGGGCTGCCGTATCGGCACGGCGGTGGTCGGCGGGGGCTGGCTGCTCGCGCTGGCGGCGCCCGTCCTGACCGCCACCGGGACCGGCCTGGCCTCCTCCGGAGCCGGCCTGACGGCCCGTCTCACGCACCAACTCGACCTCTACTTCACCGGCGCCGCACCTCAGGGAGGCTGGGCGGCCGCAGCCGTGCTGTGCGCCCTCCTCCTCGCCGCGCGCCGCACCGCGTACGACCGTCTGGAGACGATGTGACCAGCACCGCGACCGCACCCCCTTCCATCCGTCTCTCCAAGCTGACCGTCCGCCACCGCAGGACCACCGCCCTGAACGCCGTGGACCTGGACTTCGCCCCGGGCGTGCACGGCCTGCTCGGGCCCAACGGCGCCGGCAAGACCTCTCTCATCCGGGTCCTCGCGACGGTCGCGGAGCCCTCCGAGGGCCGGGTCGAGATGCTCGGCGGCGATCTGCGCGGCCACCGGGAGCGCAGTGCCGTACGCCGTGAACTCGGCTATCTGCCCCAGGAGTTCGGGTACTACCCGGGCTTCACCGTGCGGGAGTTCGTCGCGTACGTGGCGTGGCTGAAGGAGCTGCCGGCCGCCGCCACCCCGGCCGCGGTCGAGCGGGCCGTGGACCGCGTCGGGCTCGCCGACCGTATCGACGCCAAGGTCAGGACGCTGTCCGGCGGCATGGTCCGCCGCGTCGGCATCGCGCAGGCCATCGTGAACGACCCGCGCATCCTGCTCCTCGACGAGCCCACCGCGGGCCTCGACCCGGAGCAGCGCGTCGAGTTCCGCGCACTCCTCCGCGACCTGGGCAGGTCCTCGACCGTGCTCGTCTCCACCCACCTGGTGGAGGACGTGGCCGCCGCCTGTACGGAGGTGACCCTGATCGAGTCCGGCCGGGTCGCCTACCGGGGCACCCCCGCCTCGCTCGCCGCCCTCGGCGTGGACGGCGACGAGAGCGACGGCAACGCCTTCGAGCGCGGCTACACCGCGGCCCTGCGCGGCCACCGCGCCGCCGTGTCCGGCTTCTCGGGCCCCTCGGACCGGTCCCACCGGGCGACGGGAGCCGCCCGATGAGCACACAGACCCTGCAAACACCGCCCGGCAACGCCCCCGTGGCTCCTCGGACCACTCCCGCGCGCCGCCCTCCCCTGCGCACCGAGGCGCTGCGCGGCTTCGCCCCCTGGGCCGGTGCCGCGTTGTTCGTGGCGCTCGTCTGGGGGCTCGTGTTCACGGCCGATCAGTGGCAGGGCAGTTGGGGGGAGACCTCCGGCCGTCTGGCCATAGGTGCCGGTCTGATCGGCGCTCCGTTCGCGCTCGCGGCGGGGGCCTGGCAGGGCGGCCGGGAGCACCGGCGGGGGATGACGGAGCTGCGCGCCTCGGTCTCCCGGACACCGCTGGCGCAGTTGTCGACCGCCGCCCTGCCGCTCGCGGGCTGGCTGGTGACGGCGTACCTGGCCGCGGTCGCCGGGGCGTTGCTCGCGTGTGCGCCGTACGCCTCGGCAGGCGCCCCCGAGCCGACCGTCTTCGCCGGGACCGCGATCGCCCTCGCCGCCTGCTCGCTGCTCGGCCATGTGATCGGGCGGATCGCGCCCTGGCGGCTGACGGCTCCGGCGCTCGCGCTGGCCGCGTTCGTCCTGTTCGGGATGCTCAACGGCGCACAGTCCGCCCTTCGCTATCTCGCCCTCGCCTTCGTGCGCGGCTCCCACGACGACCTCCACCTGTGGTGGTACCCGCTCGCACTGGCCGTGTGGACGACCGGTCTCGCCGTCGCGGCGGCCCTGGCGCATGCCGCCCGCCGCAGGGCCACGGCGCTGCTGCCGCTCACGGCGGCGCTGGGCGCCGCCGTCCTGCTGGTCCAGACGGGCGACGGCCTGATGCAGGAAAACCCGCTCGCTCGTCACCAGGTGTGCGACGACTCCACCACCCCGCGCGTCTGCGTCAACGCCACCTACCCGGGCATGCTGCCGGAGGTCGCCGACGCCCTGTCCGGTCTCACCGGCCGGCTGAGGGGCGTACGGAATCTGCCGGTCCGTTTCGAGGACCGGCCGGGCGAGCCGCACCGGGACGAGGCGCAGCTGCCGATGCTCACGCCGTTCGGCTGGAGCGCCGTACGCGCCAGGGTGACCGATCCGGAGCAGTACACCTGGGAGGCGGCCCTCGCGCTCGTGCGCCAGGACTGTGACGGGGTGCCGTCCGCGGAGCGGGTCAGGACCGCGGACGCCGCGATGGTGCGCTGGCTGGCTCCGCGCCACCTCGACAAGGAGTTGCACGACCAGTCGGTGGCGAGCGCACGGCAGCGCGGGGACGACAAGGAGCTCGCGCGGCTCCGCGCCGAGGACAAGGCCTACGAGCACCTCACCGCCATGTCCGACGACGAGCGTCGTACCTGGCTGAGCACGTACTTCGCCACGGCCCGGGACTGCGACCCGGACCCCAAGGAGGTCCCGGCCCTGTGAGCACCCCTTCGACCCCACTCGCGCTGTACGGCCGCTCCCGCGGTGTCCCGGCCACGCTGGCCGCGCTCGTCTGCGCCGCGCTGCTCACCCTGTGGGCGGCGAGCCGCCCGGACTTCTACCTCGACCCGGACCGCAGGGTTCCACTGCTCTCGCTGGCTCCTCTGCTGGCCTCGGCCGCGATCGGCGTCAGCCTCCACTCCCACACCCGCGACCTGGACAACACCGCCGTACGCCCGTGGTGGCCGAGGAGGCTGACCCACCTCCTGCTGCTCACCGCGCTCGCGGCGACGGCGCTGGCCCTCGCCCTCCCGGGACACTCGCAGGTGTTCGGCGCGGCGGGGATGGTCCGCAACACGCTGGGGGCGACCGGCCTGACGGCCCTCTCGGCGGTGCTGTGCGGCGCGCGGGTGAGCTGGCTGCCGACGACGTTGTACTTCAGTGCCGTGTACTTCTCGGCTTCGGCGCCGCGCATGAGGGCCCGCACGGCCCTGACCTGGCCTCTCCAGTCGGGGCCGCAGCTCGGTGCCTGGGCCGTCGCCCTGGCGCTCTTCGTGATCGGCACGGCACTGTACGCGCGGCGCGGCGCCCGCCCCGAAGGGCCCCGCGCCTGACGGGAGGCGTGAGGCCTTTCGGAACGGGGCCCGCAGGTACGTAAAAGCCCGGATCGTCAGGCGGAAATGCCGTCGATCCGGGCCATCGCATCCTCCGCGCCGTACGGCTGCAAGTACGGCAGCCAGCGCGGGTCCCTATGCCCGGTTCCGATGATGCGCCATGCGAGCCCCGACGGCGGGGCGGGTTTATGGCGCAGGCGCCAGCCGATCTCGACCAGGTGACGGTCGGCCTTGGTGTGGTTGCAGCGGCGGCACGACGCCACCACGTTGTCCCAGGCGTGCTGACCCCCGCGACTGCGCGGGATGACGTGGTCGACGCTGGTTGCGACGCCACCGCAGTACATGCACCGGCCGCCGTCGCGGGCGAAGAGCGCCCGACGGGTCAGCGGGACGGGCCCCCGGTAAGGGACCCGCACGAACCTCTTCAGCCGGACCACGCTGGGTGCGGGGACAGTAACGGTTGCGCTGTGCAGGAAGGCGCCGGATTCCTCAAGAGAGACGGCTTTGTTCTCAAGGACGAGGACGAGCGCACGGCGGAGCGGTACGACGCCGAGGGGCTCGTACGACGCGTTGAGGACCAGGACATGCGGCACGGATGCCTCCTTGTACGCCGGCGGCGCGTGGCTCGCGCCGGGACGATCTGTAGTCAGTCTCCCCTCATGCCTGGTGGAAGCGCCACCATGTCCCGGTAACGGGCTGGGAGTGTTTTCGACCACACCTTCTACATCCCCGGGACCACATCCTGTTCATCCCCAGGTGAGCACAGTCTCTCCCTCGAACACGGCAACGATCCACACACAATGCCCCGATAGTGTGGTGGGCCTGCCCGACCGGTGCCCCTCTTGTGTCCCTGCCGCGGGCGGACCGCTACGCCTGGAGGTACCTGCTGTGTTCTCGACCGTCCTGTCGGCCCTGCCGGCCGTCGATCCCTCGCCGTCCCCCTCGGCGACCTCGACGGAGCCGGTGACGCCGACGCTCCAGGACGCCCAGGAAAGCGCGACCAACGCCGCGAGCTGGGTCCAGCAGAACTGGTCCACGTGGCTCGCGATCGGTCTGCGGGTTCTGCTGATCCTGGTGATCGCGGCGGTCCTGAGAGTGGCGGTACGGCGCGCCATCACCAAGCTGATAGACCGGATGAACCGCACGGCCCAGGCGGTCGACGGCACCGCGCTCGGCGGTCTGCTGGTGAACGTGGAGCGGCGCCGGCAGCGCTCGCAGGCCATAGGTTCGGTCCTGCGCTCGGTGGCGTCCTTCCTGATCATGGGCACCGCGGCGCTGATGGTGCTGGCCACCTTCGAGATCAACCTCGCCCCGCTGCTGGCCTCCGCGGGGGTCGCGGGCGTGGCCATCGGTTTCGGCGCGCGCAACCTGGTGACGGACTTCCTCTCCGGTGTCTTCATGATCCTGGAGGACCAGTACGGCGTCGGGGACTCCATCGACGCGGGCGTCGCCTCCGGCGAGGTCATCGAGGTCGGCCTGCGCGTCACCAAGTTGCGCGGCGACAACGGCGAGATCTGGTACGTCCGCAACGGCGAGGTCAAGCGCATCGGCAACCTCTCCCAGGGCTGGGCCACGGCGGGCGTCGACGTGACCGTGAAGTCCTCCGAGGACCTGGACCGGGTCAAGGCCACGCTCGACCAGGTCGCCGAGGACATGAGCAAGGCCGAGCCGTGGAACGAGCTGCTCTGGGGCCCGATCGAGGTGCTGGGCCTGGACAGCGTGCTGATCGACTCGATGGTCGTACGCGTCTCGGCGAAGACCATGCCGGGCAAGTCGGTGGGCGTCGAGCGCGAGCTGCGCTGGCGCATCAAGCGTGCCTTCGACGCCGCCGACATCCGTCTCGTCGGCGGCCTCCCGGCCCAGCCGGAGGACGAGATCCCGGACCCGACGGCGACCGTCGCGGCCCCCTCGGTGTACTCCAACTCCGCGTCCCCGCAGGCTGAGGCGGCCACCCCGCTCGCTCCGCAGCGGCCGGCGGTGCGGTAGCGCTGAGGACTCGTCCTCGACTCGTACGACGAAGGGGGCGCCCGGAACTCTCCGGGCGCCCCCTTCTTGTGCGCTGTCAGCAGGTGCGGCCGGTGTAGTGCGCACCCTGGATCTTCGAGGCGGAGCCGAGCCAGGACCTGCCGGGACCGACGCACGTCTCGTAGTCCGGGCCCCAGGCGACTTCCACCTTGATGACCACGTTCGAGCGGTCGGATGTGCAGTGGTTGTAGAAGGCGTCGGACCCGGTCTCGTAGAAGCCGCACGGGTCGGCGGCCGCCGGCGTGGCGGTGACGACACCCGCGGCGGCGCTCGCCAGGACGGCGGCCAGGGCGATCGGAATGAGACGACGAACCCGCACGGGCAGCTCCTCCAGTGAAAGCCCACTGCACCCATGAAGGTGGACATGTGGGCTATTTGCATTTTTGTGCACCCTACGGGGCGATTTCATGCGGAAACGATTCGCTGGATCACTGGTCACACTCACGTGTCCCTGCGCACCAGGCGGAGCGGCGCAGCCCGGCGTCGCGCGCATAACGACTTGATTGCCTCCGTGGCCGGTATTGACGCCCCCGAGGCCACGGGCCTACGTTCCTCTCATCAATAGGAAACTTTCCTAACAGTGATCACGGGATGGACACCTCCACCCGGTCACTGGAAAGCTGGCCAGTTGGAAAGGCAGGTGTCGACACGCATGGCTGGATCCGCCGGTACGCCGGGCACTCCGCGCGTCCTGCGCGCCATGAACGACCGCGCCGCGCTCGATCTCCTGCTGGAGCACGGCCCGCTGTCCCGTACGCGGATCGGGAAGCTCACCGGACTGTCGAAGCCGACCGCCTCGCAGCTGCTGGCCCGGCTGGAGGCCGCCGGGCTCGTGCTGATGACGGGGACCAGCGAGGGACGGCCGGGGCCCAACGCCCAGTTGTACGTGGTCAATCCGGGTGCCGCCCACGCGGCGGGGCTGGATGTGACCCCCGAGCGCATCCTCGCCGCCGTCGCGGACGTCACCGGCCGCACCGTCGGCGAGTACGAACTCCCCACCCCCAAAAAGCGCTCCGCCCCCTCCGTCGTACGCCAGGTCACCGACGCCCTCGACGGAGCGGTGAAGGCGGCGGGGCTGGCGAGGGACGACATCCACCGGGTGGTCATCGGCACCCCGGGCGCCTTCGACCCGGGCACCGGCCGCCTGCGGTACGCCTCGCACCTGCCCGGATGGCACTCCCCCAGCCTGCTCGACGAACTCGCGGCCGCACTGCCGATGCCGGTCGAGTACGAGAACGACGTGAACCTCGTCGCCATCGCCGAGCAGCGGCTCGGCGCGGCCCGCGGCCACGACGACTTCGTGCTGCTGTGGAACGAGGGCGGTCTCGGCGCCGCCCTGGTCCTCGGCGGCCGGCTGCACCGCGGCTGGACCGGCGGCGCCGGCGAGGTCGGCTTCCTGCCGGTGCCGGGCGCGCCCCTGGTCCGCCATGTGACCAAGGCCAACAGCGGCGGCTACCAGGAGCTGGCCGGCTCGCAGGCCATCCCCAAACTCGCCCGCGAACTCGGCATCGAGGACCTGCCCACCGGTCCCTACGCCGAGGCCGCCGCGGCGATCGTCGCCGAGGCCGCCGAGCGCAACGAAGGGCCGCACCGCCGGCTCCTGGAGACGTACGCGACCGGTGTCGCCACCGGTCTCGCCTCGCTCGTCTCCGTGCTCGACCCCGAACTCGTCGTCCTCAGCGGCGCCTCGCTCTCCGCCGGCGGAGAGACGCTGCGCGCTCTGGTCCAGGACGAGCTGGAGGAGCTGGCCGCGTCCCGGCCGCGCCTCGTCGTCGGCGACGTACCCGAACACCCCGTGCTGCGCGGCGCGTTGGAAAGCGCTCTGGCGGCCACCCGTGACGAGGTCTTCGACACCTCGCGCTGAGCCCACCCCTGTCACCTTCACCTCAGCCCACATCACCTCACCCTCACCACCGTGCCCTGCCATGCCTTTGGGAGACCCCGTCATGCCCGAAAAGTCTTGGAAAGTCGTACCCGAAGTGTCCCGGAGGGCGGCTGCCGCTCTCGCCACCTGCGCCTGCCTCGCGCTCCTCACCACCGCCTGTACCGGCCAGTCCGACTCCGGCGCCAGTGACGACGCGTCCAAGGACACGACGATCAACTTCTGGCACGCGTGGAGCGCGCCCGGCGAGGTCAAGGCCGTGCAGTCGCTGGTCGACGGCTTCGAGAAGGCGCACCCCAACATCCATGTGAACGTCGTCGGCAACATGACCGACGACAAGATCAACCAGTCGCTTCGGACCGGTGGTGAAAAGGCCCCCGACGTCATTTCGTCGTTCACCACGAACAACGTCGGCAGGTTCTGCTCCTCCGGGGCGCTCGTCGACCTCAACCCCTTCTTCAAGAAGGCGGACATCGACCCGGAGAAGACGTTCCCGAAGACGATGAACGAGTACACCCAGTTCGAAGGCAACCGCTGCACGGTGCCGCTGCTGGGCGACGCGTACGGGCTCTACTACAACAAGACCGCCTTCAAGAAGGCCGGCATCGCGCACCCGCCGAAGACATGGTCCGAATTCACGGCCGACGCCAAGAAGCTGACCATCCCTCAGGGCGACAGTTTCAAGCAGCTCGGATTCATGCCGAACTACCACGGCTGGGAGTCGACGACCGAGCACTACTTCGGGCAGTTCTCGCCGACGTACTTCGACAAGAACGGAAAGTCGAACGTCGCCAACGACCCCGCCTTCACGGCCGGTTTCACCCTCCAGAAGAAGCTCGTCGACGAACTCGGCGGCTACAAGAAGCTGGAGACCTACCGCTCCAAGCTCGGTGACGAGTGGGGCTCCAAGCACCCCTTCCACACCGGCCAGGTCGCCATGCAGCTCGACGGCGAGTGGCGGCTCGGGATGGCCGAGGAGGCCAAGCCCGGCTTCGAGATAGGCGTCGCCCCGCTGCCCGTACCGGACGACCAGGCGGACCAGTACGGCAAGGGCTACATCACCGGCACCATCGCCGGTATCGCCGCCACCAGCAAGAAGCAGAACGCGGCGTGGGAGCTGGTGAAGTACATGACCACCAACACGGACGCGGTGGTCGGCTTCGCCAACGACATCCACAACGTGCCCTCGACGCTGGCGGCCCTCAAGTCGCCGAAGCTGAAGTACGACCCGCGCTTCAAGACGTTCCTGGACATCGCCGCCAACCCCCAGTCCACGACAACTCCCGCGTCCATCAACGGCGGTGTGTACCTCGTGACCCTCCAGCAGTTCGGATACGACTACGAGAGCGGCAAGGCAACGGATCTGAAGGCAGGTCTGAAGAAGACCGCCGCGCAGATCGACACGGACATCGCGCAGGCGAAGTAGCGGTACGGCCATGAGCACCCTCACCCTCGACGAGAAGCACCGCCGGGCCGGCCTCGCGACGAAACACCGGAAGCAAGCACTGCGGACCGCCGCTTTCATGTCGCCGTGGCTGATCGGCTTCGCGGTCTTCTTCGCCTATCCGCTGCTCTCGACCATCTACTTCTCGTTCATGCACTACGACGGCTTCAAACCGCCGACGTGGAGCGGGACGAAGAACTGGACCTACGTCTTCGAGCACTATCCGCTGTTCTGGCCCGCGATGCGCAACACCCTGTGGCTGGTCGTCGTCGTGGTCACCCTGCGGGTCGCCTTCGGGCTCGGCATCGGACTGCTGATCACGAAGATCAAGACGGGGACGGGCATCTTCCGGACCCTCTTCTACCTGCCCTACCTCGCCCCGCCCGTCGCCGCCACGATGTCCTTCGCCTTCCTCCTCAACCCCGGTACGGGGCCGGTCAATTCATTCCTGGAGAAAATCGGCATCCCGGCCCCCGGCTGGTTCAACGACCCCACCTGGTCCAAGCCGGCCCTCACCCTGCTCTTCCTGTGGGGCATCGGCGACCTGATGGTCATCTTCATGGCCGCGCTGCTCGACGTACCCCGTGAGCAGTACGAGGCCGCCGAGCTGGACGGCGCGTCGGCCTGGCAGCGGTTCCGGTACGTCACCCTGCCGAACATCTCGCCGATCATCATGTTCGCCGTGGTCACCGGCGTGATCCAGGCCATGCAGTGCTACACCCAGCCACTGATCGCCGGGAAGGTCGCCTCGGGCGTGATCCAGGGCGCCGGTACGCAGTTCGAGCCCGGCTACCCGGACAAGTCGACCCTCACCCTCCCCCAGCTCGTCTACAACCTCGGCTTCCAGCGCTTCGACTACGGCTCCGCCTGTGTGATCGCGCTCGTGCTCTTCGTCCTGTCGATGGCGTTCACCGCGTTCCTGATGCGGCGCCGGGGCGGCCTCATCCAGGCAGGTGACTGACCATGACCCAAGTACAGCAAGTACGGCAAGTACGGGACGAGCCCGTGGAGTTGAAGGAGCCGGTCACCCCGGCCGAGCGCATCGCCCGCCGCCGGGCCCTGCTGGAATGGGTCGCGATCCACTCCCTGGGCCTCGCCGCCGCGCTCTTCTTCGTCCTGCCCTTCGTGTTCGTCCTCCTCACCTCGCTGATGAGCGACAGCCAGGCGCTCAGCCGCGACCTGATCCCGCACACCTGGGAGTGGGGCAACTACAAGAAGGTCTTCGACACCCCGGGCTTCCTCACCTGGTGGAAGAACACGCTGATCTACGCGGGCCTCGGCACCGCACTGACCGTCGTGTCGTCGATCCCCGTGGCGTACGCGCTCGCCAAGTTCCGCTTCAGGGGCCGCAACCTGTCCCTGATGCTGGTCATCTCGATGATGATGCTGCCGCCCCAGGTGATCATCATCCCGATGTACCTCTTCTGGGCAAAGCAGTTGGACCTGTCCGGCACGCTGTGGCCGCTGATCATCCCGATGGCGTTCGGGGACGCGTTCTCCATCTTCCTGCTCCGCCAGTTCCTGATGACCATCCCGAACGAGTGCCTCGACGCGGCGCGGGTCGACGGCTGCGGGGAACTGAAGACACTGCTGAAGGTCGTCCTGCCGATGGCGAAGCCGGGCATCGCCGCCGTCGCGCTCTTCCAGTTCTTCAGCGCCTGGAACGACTACTTCGGACCGCAGATCTACGCCTCCGAGAACACCGGCGCCTGGACACTGAGTTACGGCCTGGAGTCGTTCAAGGGCGCGCACCACACCGACTGGAATCTCACCATGGCCGCGACCGTGCTGGTCATGGCCCCTGTGATCCTCGTGTTCTTCTTCGCGCAGAAGGCGTTCGTCGAGGGTGTCACGCTGACCGGAGTGAAGGGCTGACGCTGACCATGCTGCCGCTGCCCGGGGGACAACCCCCGGACCCCCGGCCGAAAGACCTTGACGCCCCCAACGCCTGGAAGCGAGGAAAGCTGCAGTGAAACTCACCGTGGTCGGCGGAGGGTCGACTTACACCCCTGAACTCATCGACGGCTTCGCCCGGTTGCGGGACACCCTGCCGATCGGGGAACTGGTGCTCGTCGACCCGGCCGCCGAGCGGCTGGAGCTGGTGGGCGGGCTCGCCCGGCGGATCTTCGCCAAGCAGGGACACCCCGGCCGGATCGTCACCACCTCCGACCTGGACGCCGGCGTCGAGGGCGCCGACGCGGTGCTGCTGCAACTGCGCGTCGGCGGCCAGGCCGCACGGCAGGAGGACGAGACATGGCCGCTGGAGTGCGGCTGCGTCGGGCAGGAGACGACGGGCGCGGGCGGCCTCGCCAAGGCACTGCGCACGGTACCGGTGGTGCTGGACATCGCCGAACGGGTCCGCCGTGCGAACCCGGACGCCTGGATCATCGACTTCACCAACCCGGTCGGGATCGTCACCCGCGCGCTGCTCCAGGCCGGGCACAAGGCCGTCGGACTGTGCAACGTGGCGATCGGCTTCCAGCGGAGGTTCGCCGGGATGCTCGGCGTCGCGCCCGTCGACATCCACCTCGACCATGTGGGCCTCAACCACCTCACCTGGGAAACAGGTGTGCGGCTCGGCGGTCCCGAGGGCGAGAACGTCCTGCCCAAGCTCCTCGCGGAGCACGGCGACGCCATCGCCGGCGACCTGCGCCTGCCGCGCACCGTCGTCGACCGCCTCGGCGTGGTCCCCTCGTACTACCTGCGCTACTACTACGCACACGACGAGGTCGTACGCGAACTCGGCACCAAACCGTCCCGGGCCGCCGAAGTCGCCGAGATGGAGCGGCAGTTGCTGAAGATGTACGGCGATCCGGCCCTCGACGAGAAGCCGGAGCTGCTCGCCAAGCGCGGCGGCGCGTACTACTCGGAGGCCGCCGTGGATCTCGCGGCCTCGCTGCTCGGCGCGGGAGGCAGCCCCTACCAGGTGGTCAACACGTACAACCGGGGCACGCTGCCCTTCCTGCCGGACGACGCCGTCATCGAGGTGCAGGCGGCTGTCGGGCACAAGGGCGCGACCCCGCTCGCCGTCCCGCCGGTGGACCCGCTGTACGCGGGCCTGATGGCGAACGTCACGGCCTACGAGGACCTGGCGCTCGAAGCCGCCCTGCGCGGCGGCCGCGACCGGGTGTTCCGGGCGCTGCTCGCCCACCCGCTGATCGGCCAGTACGCGTACGCCGACGATCTCACCGACCGGCTGATCGCCCACAACCGGGAGCACCTCGCGTGGGCGTGACGGCAGGTGTCCTCGCCATCGACGCGGGCAACAGCAAGACCGACGTCGCCGTGGTGACCGCCGCGGGGGATGTCGTGGGCACGGCGCGCGGCGGCGGGTTCCGGCCCCCGACGGTCGGTATCGGGGCGGCGGTGGACTCGCTCGCCGAGACCGTCGGGCAGGCCTTCGCCCAGGCGGGCGTCACCTCGGTGGCCCATGTGTCGGCGTGTCTGGCCAACGCCGATCTCCCCGTGGAGGAGGAGCAGTTGGCCGCCGCGCTGCACGCGCGCGCGTGGGGGTCGACCGTGGAGGTGCGCAACGACACCTTCGCGATCCTGCGGGCCGGGATCGCCGAGCCGCGCGGGGTCGCCGTGGTGTGCGGGGCCGGCATCAACTGCGTCGGCATGCGGCCCGACGGGCGCACCGCTCGCTTCCCGGCGATCGGCCGCATCTCCGGTGACTGGGGCGGCGGTTGGGGCCTGGCGGAGGAGGCCCTGTGGTTCGCCGCGCGGGCCGAGGACGGGCGGGGCGGACCCACCGAGCTGGCCCGCACTCTGCCGGCGCACTTCGGGCTCGACTCCATGTACGCGCTGATCGAGGCGCTGCACCTGGAGCACATCGAGCACTCGCGGCGGCACGAGCTCACCCCGGTGCTGTTCGCCACCGCCGCGGACGGCGACCCGGTGGCCCGCGCGATCGTCGACCGGCTCGCCGACGAGGTGGTCGCCATGGCCACGGTCGCCCTCACCCGTCTCGGCCTCCTGGACGAGGAGACTCCGGTCCTCCTCGGCGGCAGCATCCTCGCCGCCCGCCACCCCCAACTCGACGACCGCATCCACGACCTCCTCACCGACCGAGCCCCCAAGGCGGTCCCCCAGGTGGTCACAGCCAGCCCGGTCCTGGGCGCGATCCTGCTGGGCCTGGACCACACCTCGGCCCCGGAGGAGGTGCACACGCGCGTGCGAACGCATTACGAGACCACCCCGTCCGGCGCTTGAGCGTTTCAGCCCGTCCGGCGTTTGAGGACGAGCGTTTCAGCCCGTCCGGCGTTTGAGGACGAGACCGTCCAGGGCGAACGGGGGTCCGGGGGCGGAGCCCCCGGGTACGGGACGGGTAGGGGCGGAGGGGGCGAAAAAAGATCGGTGTCGGCGGGGAACGAATCGCGCGCCCCCCTCCTCTGGAGGGTGTCGATTCGCCGCACCCCCCGGGAGGCACCATGCCCAACCGCCCCGCACGCCGCGCCGCCACCCTCCTCGCCTCGGTCCTCACCACTGACGCAGCGCTCCACCTCTACTGGGCGACCGGCGCCACCTGGCCCGCCGCCGACGAGAAGAGCCTGTCGTACGCGGTGCTCGGCATGGAGGCCCCGTTCACACCCCCCGTCGTGCTGCCGCTCGCCGCCCTCCTGACGACGGCGAGCGGCATCGTCGTGGCCCAGTCACGCCGCCCGCACCGGCTGCTGCGCCTCGGCACCCTCGCGGTGGCGGCGGGCCTGTCCCTGCGGGCCCTGGCAGGCGTCTACTGGCTCTTTGCGCAGCACACCGGGACGGCGTTCTACTGGCTCAACCTCGGGCTCTACACCCCGCTGTGCGCGGTGCTGTGCGCGGCCGCACTCAAGGTCGCCCGCCCACAGCTCCCCTCCCTCCGGGAGGGCGAGGCCCCCTGGGAAGATGCCGTACGTGTCCGATGAGGAAACGGTCCGCAGGGTGCGCGCCGCGCAGCGCGGTGACACCCTCGCCATGGCCGAGCTGCTGGACGAACTGGCCCCCTACGTAGGCCGTATCTGCGGCCCCATCGCCCTGGACCAGGGGCCGGACGCCGCGCAGGAGACGCTGGTCGCGGTGTTCCGGTCGCTGCGCTCCCTGAAGAACCCGGCCGCGCTGCGCGGCTGGGTCCGGGCCATCGCGGTGCGCGAAGCGGTCCGGCTGGCCCAGCGCACCGCCCGCGCGGTGCCTGCCGACCTGAGCACCCTGCCCGCGCGCGGGGACCCCCAACTCGGCGCCGACATCAGGGACGTACTGGACCGCCTCTCCCCCGAGCACCGGGCCGTGCTGGTCCTGCGCGACGTGGAGGGCCTCGGCGAGCGGGCCGCTGCCGAGCTGCTCGACATCGGGGTCGGCACCGTCAAGTCCCGGCTGCACCGGGCGCGCGACACCTTCCGGAAGGCGTGGACCTCATGACCGAAGCGACCGGACCCGGCACAACCGGCGCATGGCCGACCGCCGACCCGGACCCCGTACGCCGGCTGCGTGCGCTCGCCGCCGGCATCCGCGGAGCCCAGGTCACCGAGGGCTGGGTGGCCGCCCCGTACGACCGCGTCCAGGCCCTGCTGGGCGATCTGGAGGGCGGGTTCGCACTGGTCGTCCCCGACATGCGGGGGCTGCGCGTCGTACGGCGACACGGGGAGAGCGGGGAGGGAGTCGAGGCGCTGGCCCGCAGCCGGTACGGCGCGCGGGCCCGGCTGCGCGGGGTGCAACGGCCGGGCTGGTGCTGGCTGCAGAGCCGGTTCCTGCTGATCGGCGTCGCCGCGGCCCCGGAGGGCGAGGGCACCCGGGTGGCGTTCACCGGAGGCGTGCGGGTGCCGGGGCGCGCGGCCCTGGTCCCGCTGGGCGTACGGCGTGAGGGACGGCGGAGTCTGCGGCGGCTGACCGACCTGCTGTGAACCGCCCGGCTCCCGGAGGGAACCGAACAGATCCCGATCGCGTATTCATGGGAAGGGGGGTGGTGCGGGGAGCTTTGTGCTGCGCTTCCGTCCCGGTGGTGTGCCGCGCGAAAGTCGGGCGGTGTGCCGCGCATGCGAAGGATGTGCTGCAATCCGAACAAGATCCAGTCAAGGCCTGTGCGGATGTCAGTCCCGGCGGCGATACTTGCCGCCGTGCACCTCCATCCGTGCTTCTCGCGCACACGGTCGAGGTGACCGACGGATGACCATGGGGGAGGTCAGGTGACACACCCGCCGAAGGGCAACAGCGCGGCGCCGCCCGGCTGGGGCGCGCCCACGCTGCCGGCCGTGCCGCCGCAGTCCGGGCCTCCGGTGCCGCCGCCCGGCCCCGCCGTGCCCGAGCCGAGGCCCCCACGCCGTACGGCGTTCGCGGAGGGCGTCGACCAGCTGCGCGCCGCGGCGACGACGGAGCCCGGCCGGCTGCGGATCATCGGCGCCGTCCTCGCCCTGCTGGTCGTCGCGTTCGGCGCGGTCACCGCCTGGCAGATGACGGACCGTTCGGCCGCCGCGGACGACGTGCTGCACAGCAGCCAGCCGCTGAGCGCCGGCGCCGCGGACATCTACCGCTCGCTGGCCGACGCCAACACCGCGGCCTCCAGCGGCTTCCTCGCGGGCGGCCAGGAGACGGCGGAGTCCCGCACGCAGTACGAGCAGGACATCAGGACTGCCGCGGACGGGCTGATCACCGCGGCCGCCAACTCCGAGCCCGGCTCCCCGTCCGCGGACACCATCGCCAAGCTCAACAAGCTGCTGCCGGAGTACAAGGGCCTCGTCGAGCGAGCCCGCGCCAACAACCGCCAGGGCTACCCGCTGGGCGGCGCCTACCTGCGGTACGCGGACGACAAGATGCGCAGCGAGATGCTCCCCGCCGCCGAGGAGCTCTACAAGCGCGAGAACCAGCGCTTGAGTTCGGACTACGCCGACGCGAGGCCCTACCCGTGGGCAGCGATCGCCCTGGGCGTCGTCGCGCTCGGCGGCCTGACCTGGGCCCAGCGGCGCAACTACCGCCGTACGAACCGGGTGCTGAACCAGGGAATGGCCGCCGCGACGGCCGCGTCCGCGGTGGTCCTGCTGTGGCTGGTCGTCGGGCACAGCGTCGCCCGCGCGGGGCTCGACGAGTCCTACGACCACGGCGTCCGCTCGCTGCACGTCCTCAACGACGCGCGCATCGCCTCGCTCAAGGCCCGGGGCAACGAGAACCTGACGCTGGTCAGCCGTGGCGCGGAGACCGTCGAGGTCAAGAAGGACGTCTTCGAGGACAAGTTCGACGTCGACTTCAAGAAGCAGATGAGCGCCCTCACCACGGGTCTGGCCGAGGCCGCGGGCCTCGCCGACGACAAGGACGGCGCGGACCCGGTGAAGGCCGCCACCGCCAACATGAAGGTGTGGAAGTCCCGTCACACGGAGGCCCGCAGGGCCGACGACTCGGGCGACTACCAGGGCGCTCTGGACAAGGTCATCGGAACCAAGGCGCAGAAGCCGACGAGTGAGTGCTTCGGCGGCGTGGACACGAACCTCGCGCTGGCGATCAAGCATGAGCAGGGTGAGTTCAAGCAGGCGGCGGGCGACGGCCGGGGCGCGATGACCGGCCTCGCGCTGGGTGCGGTGGTGCTGGCCGTGCTGGCCGCCGCGGGCGCGGTGCTGGGCATCGGGCGCAGGCTGTCGGAGTACCGGTGAGAGGGGGAGCGACAATGACGGCACGACGCCTGAGGGCAAGCCTGAAGGGCTGGGGCGGCGTGGGTGCGATGGCTGTCGCCTGCGCTCTCACCGCCGTGTTCGCGCTGGTGCTGCCGCTGTGCGGCAGCAAGAGCGGCGACGGCAGCACGGGTATCGGTGGCCCGGGAGTCGCGCAGGGCACGCAGGCGCGGGCCTCGGCGTGCACGAGCACGAATGCGCAGGACCAGAGCCTGAACCCGTCGGGTGACGAGGGCGGCAGGACGGTCGCCGCCATCAAGAAGCGCGGCTATCTGTCGGTGGGCGTCGACCAGAACAGCTACCGCTGGGGCTACCGCGACCCCAACAGCACCAAGAAGGGCAGCGACCTGGAGGGCTTCGACATCGATCTGGCCCACCGGATCGCCCAGGACATCCTCGGCAGCCCGGACAAGATCCGCTTCCACGCCATCCCCACCAACCAGCGCATCCCGGCGATCCAGAGCGGCCAGGTCGACATGGTGGTCCGCAGCATGACGATCACCTGCAAGCGTCTGGACGACGTCAAGTTCTCCGCGCCCTACTTCCTGACCGGGCAGCAGGTCCTCGCCCCGAAGAAGTCGGACATCACGGGGTACGACAAGTCGCTGTCGGAGCAGCGGATCTGCTCGGCGGACGGCTCGACGGCGTACGAGAAGCTGAAGGCCGACAAGGACGGGGGCGGCGTCACCGCCTCCGCCGACATATCCACCACGGTCCCGAACCAACTCGACTGCCTGGTGAGGCTGCAGCTCGGCGAGGTCGACGCCGTGGTGACCGACGGCGCGCTCGCCGCGAGCCAGGCCGCGCAGGACCCGACGGTCGAGCTCAAGGGCAACCGCTTCACCACCGAGTACTACGGCGTGGCGATGAACAAGACGGCGGACGATCTGGTACGCCGGGTCAACCAGGTCCTCGTCGACTACCGCAAGAGCGGCTGGCGCGCCTCGTACGACAAGTGGCTGTCCCCGACGCTGGGCGCGGACTCCGAGTCGGCGCACCCGCCCACGGCGAAGTACAAGTGACGGAAACGACCGCAAGCGACCGAAGCAGCCCTCCAGCAACACCGAAGCAGCGTCACAGCAAAACCTGAGCAACTACGGGCAACCAGAGCAGTGAGAGGTGATCGATGGGCGTCACGGGACCCCCCGGGCCGGTGATGGACCGGGACGAGGTGGACCGTGCGCTGGCGCGGCTCGGCGCGGAGCACGAGGCGATCGAGACGTCGCTCCTCGCCCTGCAGGACCACGCGGGCCGCAGACTCCTCGAAGGCGCCGAGCTCACGGGCACGACCAAGGAGCGCTGGACGTCGGCGGAGGCGTCGATCACGCTGCTGTGGGCGTACTTCGACGCGTACACGGACGCGCTGCGCTCGGCGCGGGAGATCCGTTCGCGCCGCCGCTGGTCGAGCCGTGAGGACCTGGCGGAGCTCACCGAGCTGCTGCGCGGCGAGAGCGTCACGGTCGCCGGCAGCGCCACGGCCACGGCGAACGCGCCGACACTCGCGGGCACGGGCAAGCTCAGCGAGCGCTTCTCGCTGGTCGCGCTCGTGGAGCGGATGAACGAGCTGTACGCGTCCTCGCTCGACATGGTCGTCACCGCGGACACCGTGTGGTCCGCGCTGCCCGCCCGGATCGATTTACTGGCCGCGGAGCTCCAGCGCACCCGGCGGCTCGCGCACTCCGTGGGCGTGCGCCCCGGCGAGCACCCGGCGGGCGACGACCTCGAACAGATCACCCACACCCTGACGGTCCTGCGGGAACAGGTGGTGTCCGACCCGCTGTCCTACTGGCTTCCCGCGCAGGGGAGTTCGGCGCCCGGCGGCGGACGTCCGGACACCACGACGTACGACCGCGAGGCGCGCGCCCTGGAGGACGTGCGCCGGGAGATCGACGCGGTGCTCACCGTCCGCCAGGACGCGGAGGCCCGCCTCGTGAAGCTGCGCGACGTGCTCAGCCGCGCGGACCGCACGCTCGCGGAGGCGCGCAGCGCCCGCGGCGAGGTCCTCGCGAAGATCGCCGCGTCCGAGGTGCCCGCCGTCAGCGGTCCGCCGACCGCGCTGCAGGAGCAGCTGGCGACGGCCGCGGAGTACCGCAGACACGCCCAGTGGCACCGGCTCTCCCCGCTCCTGGAGGCGCTGGAGGAGCGGGCCGAGGACGAACTGCTGCGCGCCCGCGAGTCGTTGACCGCGGTCACCGCGCCGCTGGCGGTCCGCGCGGAGCTGCGCGGCCGCCTCGACGCGTACAAGGCGAAGGTCGCCCGGCACGGGCTCGCGGAGGACCCGTTCCTCATCGAGCGTTACGACGCGGCGCGGCGCATGCTGTGGAGCGCGCCCTGCGACCTGCGTGTCGCGGCGGAGGCCGTCCTGCGCTACCAGCGGGCGGCCGCCGATCTGCTCAGCCCACGGGTGCCCGACCAGGGCGGGCCCAACGACCGGAGGGGGCCGGACGCGTGAGCGTGAGAGGTGATGGAGAGTGAGTCAGCAGCCTGTCGGTCAGCAGCAGCGCAAGTGCCAGCGGCCCGGTTGCTCGGGGTCGTACGAGGACGTGGGCGGCGGCGAGCTGTACTGCGACACGTGCGGTCTGGCGCCGGTCGTCTCGACCAACGGGAGCCTGAGTTCGCCGCCCACCGGGATCACCGCCGGCGGCAGGGGTTCGCGCGGGTCCAACAGCAGTAGCGCGCGCAGCAGTTCGCGTGCCAGCTCACGGACGTCGTCGCGGTCCTCGCAGTCCCGGCGCTCGGTCTCGGGGCGCCTTTCGCGCTCGCTGTCGGGCTCGTCCACGGGCCGCTCGGTGTCCGTGCGCAGCTCCGGCGCGGCCTCCGGCACCTCGGGGCGCAGCCGGCTCGGCGTCGGGCTGGTGCAGGTACCGGACGTGCCGCGGCCCGACCCGCGCGGAATGGTCCAGGACAACCCGGAGGTGCCCGAGCGCAAGCGGTTCTGCTCGCGCTCCGACTGCGGGGCCCCGGTGGGGCGTTCGCGCGGTGAGCGGCCCGGGCGCACCGAGGGGTTCTGCACCAAGTGCGGTCATCCGTACTCGTTCGTACCGAAGCTGGGCACGGGCGACGTCGTGCACGGCCAGTACGAGGTCGTGGGCTGTCTGGCGCACGGCGGCCTCGGCTGGGTCTACCTCGCCGTGGACCGGGCCGTGTCCGACCGCTGGGTGGTCCTCAAGGGCCTCCTCGACACGGGCGACCAGGACGCGATGGCGGCGGCGATCTCCGAGCGGCGCTTCCTCGCGGAGATCGAGCACTCCAACATCGTCCGGATCTACAACTTCGTCGAGCACCTCGACCAGCGCACCGGCTCCCTCGACGGCTACATCGTCATGGAGTACGTCGGCGGCAAGTCCCTCAAGGAGATCGCCAACGACCGCCGTACGCCGGACGGCAAGCGGGATCCGCTGCCGGTCGAGCAGGCGTGCGCGTACGGCATCGAGGCGCTTGAGGCGCTCGGTCATCTGCACAGCCGCAACCTGCTGTACTGCGACTTCAAGGTCGACAACGCGATCCAGACCGAGGACCAGCTCAAGCTGATCGACATGGGCGCGGTGCGCAGGATGGACGACGACGAGTCGGCCATCTACGGCACGGTGGGCTACCAGGCGCCCGAGGTCGCCGAGGTCGGCCCGTCGGTCGCCTCCGACCTCTACACGGTCGCGCGCACCCTCGCCGTCCTCACCTTCGACTTCCAGGGCTACACGAACGTGTTCGTGGACTCCCTGCCCGACCCCGACAACATCGAGGTCTTCCGCCAGTACGAGTCGTTCTACCGGCTTCTCGTCCGCGCCACCGACCCCGACCCGGCCCGCCGGTTCGCCTCCGCGCAGGAGATGGCGGAGCAGCTGACGGGCGTTCTGCGCGAGGTCGTCTCGCTGCAGACGGGCCGCGCACGCCCGGCGCTGTCGACGCTGTTCGGGCCCGAACTGAAGGTCACGGACACGGAGTTGTTCGGGCGACTGGACGGAGATGTGTCGCGGCTCGGGGCTCGGGTGCCACCCGTACGGGTGAAGGGCGGGAAGAAGGGCGCGCAGGCAGCAGCCGGGGCGAACGGGACACCGGTGCTGCCGCCGAGCCCCGCGGCCACCCTGGTCAAGCCCGTCCAGGCCGCCGCCACCGCGCTCGCACTGCCCATCCCGCACGTCGGCCCGTCCGACCCCAACGCCGGTTTCCTGGCGGGTCTGATGGCCTCGGCGCCCGCGGAGCTGATCACGGCGCTGCACGCGGCCCCGACCGGCTCGCTGGAGCTGCGGCTGCGCGAGCTGCGGGCCCGGCTGGAGATGGGCGAACTGACCAGCGCGGCCAGGGCGATCGAGGCCCTGGAGAAGGACCACCCCGACGACTGGCGGGTGGTCTGGTACCGGGGCGTGGCGGCGCTGGCCACCGGGGAGCACGAGGTCGCGGCGCTGTCCTTCGACGCGATCTACGACGCCTTCCCCGGCGAGCCCGCGCCGAAGCTGGCCCTCGGCCTGTGCGCGGAGGTCCTCGGGCAGCTGGACAACGCCGCGGAGTACTACCGCCTGGTGTGGTCGACCGACCCGAGCTATGTGAGCGCGGCGTTCGGCCTGGCCCGCGTGCAGCTCGCGGCGGGCGACCGCCGTGGCGCCGTACGCACGCTGGAGTCCGTGCCGGAGTCGTCGATCCACTACACGGCGGCGCGGGTCGCGGCCGTGCGGGCGCGGCTGCGGCAGCGGATGGCGCAGGAGGCGGCCGCCGCGCCGTTCCTGGACGATCTGACCGCCGCCGCGGGTCAGGTCGAGGCGCTGGACGGATACGGTCTGGATGCGGTGCGACGCGAGCAGTTGTCGACGGAAGTCCTTGGCTGCGCCCTGGACTGGGTACTCTCCGGTAGCCAGGGTTCCGCTCCGGCTTCCGGCGGCGGACATGTGCTGCTCGGCAGCGCACTGGACGAGCGAGGTCTCCGCTTCGGTCTGGAGCGCTCGTACCGGACGCTGGCCCGGCTCGCGCGGGGCGGCGAGGAGAGGATCGACCTGGTGGAACGTGCAAACCGTTACCGCCCCCGGACGTGGGTGTGATTGATGTCGCAGATGCCCCAGCCGACGGCCCTTTCGCGGTGCCCCAGTTGCGAGGAGCCGCTGGAGGCGGGTGACCGTTTCTGCGGTGCGTGCGGGTTCGACCTGTCGGCGGTGCCCGCACCGCCGGCCGACAGCCCGACGATCACCATGAACGGCACTGCGCCGCGGCCCCCTTCGGCCGCCCCGTCCGTGGACTGGCCCGTCGCCCCCGAGGTGGACTCCTCCGACACACCCGCGCCGGTGCACCTGCCGACGGACCTGCGGGGCACCGAGTCGGGCGGGTCCGAACTCCCGCACGCCGTCGGTGCGTCGGGGGCCGGGCAGGAGCCGGTGGCGGGCCCGTCGGGCGTGCGGTTCGACCGGCCCGCGGAGCCGGACGAGTACCCGCTGGCAGCTCCGCAGCAGCCTGCCGCGCCGGCGGCGGCACCCGCCGTCGCGCCGGCCGTGTCAGCGGCTCCCGCCGACCCGCGGACCGCCGACCTGGCCACGCCCGCCCCGGGCACGAAGCTGTGCGTCGCCTGCCGTTCGGGCAACGTGGACAGCGACGGCTACTGCGAGAACTGCGGACACGCGCAGCCACGCGAACGCGACCACATGGAGCAGGAGTTGGGGGCGGTCGCCGCGGTCAGCGACCGCGGTCTGCGCCACCATCGCAACGAGGACGCCTTCACGATCTCCTCGACCGCGCTGCCCGACGGCGCGCCCGCGGTCGTCGCGATCGTCTGCGACGGCGTCTCCTCGGCGACCCGGCCCGACGAGGCCTCCCTCGCCGCGTCCCGCGCGGCGGGCGAGGCCCTCCTCGACGCCCTGCCCCTGGGCACCCACCCGCAGCAGGCCATGCACGACGCGATCATCGCGGCCTCACAGGCGGTCAACTCGCTGGCGGACGCGCCCGGTTCGGACGCCGAGCACCTCCCGCACGTGAACGCGCCCGCCTGCACCCTGGTCGGCGCCGTCGTCACCCCCACCCTGCTGATCATCGGCTGGGTCGGCGACAGCCGCGCCTACTGGGTCCCCGTCGACCGCAGCTCACCCCCGGCCCGGCTCACCGAGGACGACTCGTGGGCGGCGCAGATGGTGGCCGCGGGACTGATGAACGAGGCGGAGGCGTACGCCGACGAGCGCGCCCACGCCATCACGGGCTGGCTCGGCGCGGACGCGTACGAACTCGAACCGCACACCGCTTCCTTCAAGCCGGACCGGCCGGGTGTGGTGGTGGTGTGCACCGACGGGCTGTGGAACTACGCGGAGGCAGCCGAGGACATGGCCGAGGTCGTGCCCCTCGACGCCGCGCTGCGGCCCCTGCACAGCGCCCAGGTCCTGGTCGGTCACGCACTGGACGGCGGGGGCCACGACAACGTAACAGTGGCCATCGTGCCGTTCCCCGCCCCGTCGCAGGGGGCAGGATCCGCCTGAGGCCGCGCCACGGGGAGCGGGCTTGGACCGGAGGGGACCGGTCCGCATCCAGTCATCACCCGCGCCGTACGGTTCGTACGGCGCGGGAGTCCTGAGGGGGATCAGAGTAGGCATGGCCAATTTCTCCAAGTCGAACGTGCCCCAGTTCTCGGTGGACGTGTACCAGAACGAGTACCTGCCCGAGGGCGGCCGCGAGGTCAACGCGATCGTCACGGTGAGCGCGACGGGCGGCGGCACCATCGGCAGCGCCGTCGCCGCGCCGCACCTGTACACGGCGGGCCAGGGCCCGGACGCGGCCGTGGCGATCATGGTCGACTGTTCGGGTTCGATGGACTACCCGCCGACGAAGATGCGGGGCGCGCGGGACGCGACGGCCGCCGCGATCGACTCCGTACGCGACGGGGTGCACTTCGCGGTGATCGGCGGCACGCACATCGCCAAGGAGGTCTATCCCGGCGGCGGCCGGGTCGCGGTCGCCGACGACCGGACCCGGGACCAGGCCAAGCAGGCGCTGCGCCGGCTGAGCGCGGGCGGCGGCACGGCGATCGGCACCTGGCTGCGGCTCGCCGACCGCCTGCTGTCCTCGGCGGAGGTGTCGATCCGGCACGGCATCGTGCTCACCGACGGCCGCAACGAGCACGAGTCGCCGGAGGACCTGAAGGCCGCCCTCGACGCCTGCGCCGGGCGCTTCACCTGCGACGCGCGGGGTGTCGGTACGGACTGGGAGGTCAAGGAGGTCACCGGGATCGCCTCGGCGCTGCTCGGCACCGCCGACATCGTCGCCGACCCTGCCGCCCTGTCCGCCGACTTCACGCAGATGATGGAGACGGCGATGGGCAAGGAGGTCGCCGACGTCGCGCTGCGGCTGTGGACACCGGTCGGTACCGCCATCAAGTTCGTCAAGCAGGTCGCGCCCACCGTCGAGGAGTTGACGGACCGGCGCACCGAGGCCGGCCCGCGCGCCGGCGACTACCCCACGGGCTCGTGGGGCGACGAGTCGCGTGACTACCACGTGTGCGTCGAGGTCCCCTCGGCCGGAGTCGGCCAGGAGATGCTGGCCGCCCGGATCTCGCTGGTGATCCCGCAGGGCGACGGAAGCGTCCAGAACCTGGGCGCGCAGGGGCTCGTACGGGCGGTGTGGACCGACGACATGTCGGCCTCCACGTCGATCAACCCCCAGGTCGCGCACTACACAGGCCAGGCGGAACTGGCACAAGTCATCCAACAGGGCCTGGATCTCCGCAAATCGGGAGATGCCGACGGAGCAACGGCCAAGTTGGGACGTGCCGTTCAACTCGCCAGCGCCTCCGGGAATGCCGATACTGCGAAACTGCTTGCGAAGGTGGTGGACGTGGTCGATGCCGCGGCAGGTACTGTGCGATTGAAGGCAAAGGTCGAAGAGGCCGACGAGATGACGCTTGAGACACGGTCCACAAAGACTGTTCGTGTAAAGAAGTAGCGAGCCCGGTTCCCGCGGGGAGCCGGAGATATCCGGTCAGATCGACCGGAAAAGGAGAGGGGGAAGCGCCGACATGCCGACCTGCCCGAACGGACACCAGTCGGGTTCCGACGACTGGTGCGAGGTCTGCGGTCACCGCATGGCCGGTGCCGTACCTCCGCCACCTCCGCCCCCCGGCGCGGGATACGGCTATCCGCCGCCCGGCTCGCCTCCCCCGCCGCCCGGCCAGGGCCGCCCGCACCTGTCCGCCGTACCGGACCCCGCGCCGGAGCTCTGCCCGCAGTGCCGCACGCCCCGTGAGGGCGGCGCGCCGTTCTGCGAGGAGTGCCGGTGGAACTTCCTGACGAACACGGCGACCTCGTACACCCCGGCCGCCCCGCGACCGCAGGCCCCGGCCCCCGGCGGGCCGAACCCGGCGCTCCAGTTCCAGCAGCAGGCGCCTGGCCGGCCCGGCACGGGCCAGGACCCGTTCGAGTACCAGGGCTCGCGCCCCTCGCAGGTCAACCGTCCCGCGGAGCCGATCCCGCCGTACGGCCAGGACCCGAACGGCTACGGCCAGGACCCGTCCCGGCCCGGCCCCCCGCCCTTCCCTGGCGACCCCTCGGCCTTCGGCGGCGACCCGTCGCGTCCGGTCCCGCCGCCGCCCGGGCCCACGCCCGGCGGCTACGACGGTCCGGGTGGTCCGGGTGGCTACGGCGGTCCCGCCGGCCCCGGGGGCTACGGCGGCCCCGAGGCTCCGCAGGGCTTCCAGCAGCAGGGTCCGCCGGCCCCTCCCGGGTACCCCCAGGAGACCGGCCGTCCGGGGCCCGGCGGCCCGCCGCCGTTCGGCGCCGGTGACGACGACTGGGTGCTCCCCCCGCCGTCCGGCGGTGCGCCCGGTGGTCCCGGCCCCGGTCAGGGCCCCGGCCCGGGCCAGGGCGGTGGCTACGGCTACCCGCAGCCCGGCGCGACCCAGGCCCCGCCCGGCTACCAGCAGCAGCAACAACAGCCGCTGACCTGGTCCGCGACGATCGGCCCCGACCGCGAGTACTTCATGGCGATGATGCAGCGCTCGGGCCCCGAGGCCGCGGGGCTCAACCTGCCCGCGTACTCCCCGGAGCAGCAGCGCCCGCTCACCGGCAACCAGATCACCATCGGCCGCCGCCGGCACTCCACCGGCGACATCCCCGACATCGATCTGTCGGTGCCGCCGGAGGACCCGGGTGTCTCGCACCAGCACGCGGTCCTGGTCCAGCAGCCGGACGGCAGCTGGGCGGTCGTCGACCAGAACTCCACGAACGGGACAACGGTCAACGGCGGCGAGGAGCCCATCCAGCCCTTCGTTCCGGTACCGCTCCAGGACGGCGACCGGGTGCACGTCGGCGCCTGGACGACGATCACCGTCCGGCGCGGCTGACCAACCGCAAGCGGCGGCTCGTACGGGATACACGCGCTCGTACGGGATTCACGGCAGCGGCCAGGCGTACGGCCCCTCGGGGTCGTCCAGCCATGCCCACACGCGCTCGTCGCTGACCGTGATCCCGTACCGCTCGCGGCCCGGCTCCTCCTCGCGCTGCCACAGGGCGTACGCGTCGTGGGGGTCGAGGTTTCCCGCGGTCAGGGTGAGCAGGAAGCGGAACCGTTCGTGGCTCGTGGCCCTGCTGGGCAGCCCGCCCAGGTGCTGGGGCTCCGGGCCGGGGCCGGTGGCACCGCGCAGCGGCACGAAATAGGCGGGCGTCTGCAGAAAACGCCCCTCGGCGTGCCCGGCGTCCCGGACGCGCAGCGCGATCAGCCCGGTGGCGAGCGGCGCGAGGATGCGGGCACCCGGGCGGCACTGCGCGAGCCAGGGCCGCGGGACCGAGTTCATCGTGCAGGTGGCCATGATCCGGTCGAAGGGGGCGCGCTCCGGGACACCGCGGGCGCCGTCCCCGGTGACGACGGTCGGCCGGTGGCCCGCGGACTCCAGGTGCCTGCGCGCCGACTCGGTGATCTCGGAGTCGAGGTCGACCGTGGTGACGAGCGCGTCGCCGATCCGGTGGGCGAGCAGCGCCGCGTTGTAGCCGGTCCCGGCGCCGATCTCCAGGACGGCGTGATCCTCATCAATCTCCAGTTCGACCAGCATCTTCGCCATCAGCGAGGGCTGACTGCTCGAGGAGATCAGCTCGCCGTCGCGCACCCGGGTGGCCAGCGGGGCGTCCGCGTACGCCCCGCGCAGCCAGCGCTCGCGCCGGCGACAGTCGGGGTCCTCGCCCCACAGCCGCTCGAAGCCGCCGCGGACACCCACGTAGTAGTACGGCACGAAGAGGTGGCGCGGGACCGCCTCGAACGCCTCCCGCCAGGCCGGGTCCGCGTCCCAGGCCCCGCTCGCCTCGATCTCACGCACCAGCTCCGCCCGCGCCCGGGTGGCGAGGTCGGCAAGACCGGCAGGGCCGGCGAGGTCGTGCGTGTCCATAGGTCCACTGTGCTGCCGTGCGGGCCGCGAGGCGAGCGCCGGGGCCGGACGATCCGGAATCTCCCCTTCAGGACGGGTGGTCCTAAGAAGTCATCTCAATTGGTGACTGGTGGCGTGGATAGTGGCTGGCAGACGTGCTGTGGTGGCGGTTGAATGCGTCGGTGAGTGACTACTGGACACC
>NZ_JBMNDS010000094.1:0-38751 GCF_052543295.1 Streptomyces sp. SAS_270 | reverse complement strand
CCCCCCCCCCCCCCCCCCCCCCCGCGGTGGTCAGGAGTTGTCGAGCGGCAGTCCGGGCGGGTTGACCTCGGACTTGGCTACGGCCTCGTTGGAGAGGTTGTAGGCCTTGAGCCACTCGGCGTACTGACCGTTCTTGATCAGGTAGTTGATGGCGTCGGCGAGCGGCTTGGCCAGGCCGCTGTCCTTCTTCGCGGTGGCCGCGATCAGGCCCTGCAGACTCGCGCCGGCGCCGGAGTAAGTACCCGCCGTACGCGTGGCGTTGGGCGTGGTGGCCACCTGCCGGTTGTGGTAGGCGATGCCGGGGTTGGGGCCGAAGTACGCGTCGATCTTGCCGCTGGACAGGGCGAGGTAGACGCTGTTGCTGTCCTGGAAGTACTTGACGGTGAGCTTCTTGCCCTCCTTGGCCAGCTTCGCCTTCCATTCCAGGAGGATCTTCTCCTGGTTGGTGCCGGAGCCCACGGAGACCGTCTTGCCGGCGAGGTTCTCGTAGTTGCCGTCGAAGTTCCAGGTGCTCTTCTTCGGCACGGTGAAGGCGAGGTTGTCCTGCCGGTAGGAGGCGAACTCGTACTTCTTCTTGCGTTCCTCGGTGTCGGTGACGTTGGAGAAGGCCACGTCGACCTTGCCGCTGTCGATGCCGACGAAGAGGTTCTCCCAGGTGGAGTTCTTCACCTCGGGCTTGAGGCCGAGGACGGTGGCGACGAGGCGGCCGAGGTCGGGCTCGGCGCCGGTGAGGGACTTCTGGTCGCTGCCCACGTAGGCCAGCGGCGGGAAGCCGGCCGGCAGGGCGCCGATGCCGATCTCCAGCTTGCCGCTCCTCCTGACGGCGGCGGGCAGTTCGGCACTGAGGGCCTTGACCTCGGAGACCTTGACGGACGTCTGGTGGGCGGCGCCGTTGGAGACCTGGCCGATGGCGACCTCGCCGGACTTGGCGGCGGCCTGGGTGGAGGTGGCCGCGTCGCTGTTGCCACCGCAGGCGGCGAGCCCGGTGGCCAGGGAGGCGATGGCGGTCGCCGCGGTGATGCCGCGCATCAGGCCGCGTCGGGTGAACTGGGTGGGCATGGCCGTTCCTTGTCGCTGGAGATGATGAGGGTGACGTGGGGGGACGTCTACGGGGGGCGGCGGTCAGAGGACCTTGCTGAGGAAGTCCCTGGTCCGTTCGTGCCGCGGCTTGTCGAGGACCTCGGAGGGCGGGCCCTGCTCGATGATCTTGCCGCCGTCGATGAAGACGACCCGGTCGGCGATCTCGCGGGCGAAGCCGATCTCGTGGGTGACGATGACGAGGGTGGTGCCGCTGGTCGCCAGGTCCTTGATGACGGCGAGGACCTCGCCGACCAGTTCGGGGTCGAGGGCGGAGGTGGGCTCGTCGAAGAGGATGACGCCGGGGCGTAGGGCGAGGGCGCGGGCGATGGCGACGCGCTGCTGCTGGCCGCCGGAGAGCTGGCGCGGGTAGGCGCCGGTCTTGTCGGCGAGGCCGACGCGGCCGAGCAGTTCGCGGGCGAGCTCCTGGGACTCGGACTTGCTGAGCCTGCCGGTGGCAACGGGGGCGGCGGCCACGTTGTCCAGGACGGTCAGGTGCGGGAAGAGGTTGAAGTTCTGGAAGACGAAGCCGATGCGGCCGCGCTGGGTGAGGATGGCCCGCTCGCTCAGCTCCTTGAGCTGCTCGCCGTGCCGCTTCACGCCGATCGGTTCGCCGTTGATGCTGACGTAGCCGATCTCGGGCTTCTCCAGGTGGTTGATGACCCGCAGCAGGGTGGACTTGCCGGAGCCGGACGGGCCGAGGATGACGGTGACCTCGCCGGGGCGGACGGTCAGGTCGACGCCGTCCAGCACTCGGTGAGTGCCGTACCACTTGTGCACGTCGTGGACCTCGACGGTGGCGGCCTCGGCGTCCGCCAGGGCTTCGAGCGTCTTGGCGGTCATACGGCGGCCTCCCGGCGGATGCGGGCCCGCAGGTCGGTGAGACCGGTGCGGAGCTTCTGCAACGGGGTCGGCGGCAGGGCGCGGGTGGCACCGCGGGCGTAGTACCGCTCGACGTAGAACTGGACGACGGAGACGACGCTGGTCAGGATCAGATACCAGACGGTGACGACCAGCAGCAGCGGCACGATGTCGCCGGGGTAGGTGGAGCCCATGGTCTGCGCGGAGCCGAACAGGTCGAGCAGGGAGACGTAGAAGACCAGCGAGGTGCCCTTGATCAGGCCGATGAGCTGGTTGACGTAGTTCGGGACGATGGACCGCAGGGCCTGCGGAAAGACGATCCTGCGGAACTGGTAGCCCTTGGGCAGGCCGAGCGCAGCCGCCGCCTCGTGCTGGCCCTGGTCGACGGAGAGGATGCCGCCGCGGACGACCTCGGCCGCGTAGGCGGCCTCGTTGAGGCTGAGGCCGATGACGGCGACGACCATGTCGGTGGCGAGTCTCGACTCGTCGAAGGAGAAGAAGGCCGGCCCGAAGGGAACACCGATACTCACCGTCTTGTACAGGGCACTGAAGTTGTAGAGGAAGATCAGCACCACGATAAGCGGGACGGAGCGCAGCGCCCACACGTAGGTCCAGCTGACCGCGCGCAGCACGGGGCTCTTCGACAGCCGGGCCAGGGCGAGCACGATGCCGCCGATCAGGCCCAACACCGCGCTGTACGCGGCGACTTCGAGGGTGATCACGAGGCCGTCGAGGATGGTGGGCCGCAGGAACCAGTAGCTCCAGCGGTCCCACTGGTAGAAGGGGTTGGTGACCAGTCCGTGCACGAACTGGGCGATCAGGACCAGGACGACCGCGGTGGCGATCCAGCGCCCTGGCCGCCGCAGCGGCAGAACGCGCTGGGCAGTGAGGGCTTTCGACGGTTCGTCGGCGGTCGGCGCCTCGGGACGGGTGATGGTGGCACCAGGGGGTTCACTCATGGTGGGCTCCGGCTGGGTGGGTACACCCGGGAAGCGCGGCGGCATGCGGGGGCGCACACGACGGCGAGGTACCGGGGGCGGGGAGGACAACGGCACACCGCAGAGGCGGTGTTCGTCAGGGAGTGCGGGGGCTGCGGGGAGGTGTCAGCCCCGACAGCGGGCACAGCCCGGTGCGGTACACAGTGCGCTGTTCACGCGGAGCAGATCGACAGCGCGATCGGCGACGAACACGTTCGCGTACGACCGCACGCAGCCCTGGGAGCGGCGTGCGGCCGTCCTGGGAGCTGCGTACATGGCGTCACCGTCACTGTTCCGGCCCTGTGGGCCTCGCGCTTACCGAAACTTCTTCGGTCCGGTCGTCACCTGGGGCACCCCACCGCGGTGCGAGGGTTGCCGGTCAGCTAGCCAGGGCTTGTCGCTGACGCTCATGACCGTTCTGAGCCGTAGTTAAGACAATTGCCTGAACGAATGTCAACGCCGGTCCACCAGGTGGAACGGCTAACGGGCTGAGTGTGCCGCCCAGTCCAGGATCTGGACGGCTGCACCGGCGGCCTCCAGGCCATGGCAGCGGGCGTGGTGACGGCGTTCGATGCCCCCGAGGTCAAGGTGGCCGCCGAAGGCCGGATGCGCGGCCATGCGGCGGGCGTAGGCCCACAGGGTCGGATGGTCGGCGATGCGCTGGACGGCACAGGCGTCGAGGTGGTTGCGGTGCACCGTGTCGAGTTGGACCAGCGCGACCCACAACTCGACGTCAGCGGCGGTGATTTCGTCGCTGATCAGGTACGTACGTCCTTCGAGCCAGCGTTCCAGGGCGCCGAGCGTTTCCAGCAGCGTGGTCAGTTCCACGTCACGTTCCACCGGCCCGCCACCGGCCGATCCCGCGCGCTGTGCGGCCTGTTCGATGCCCTGCGCGCACATCCGCTCGACCGCCTCGATCTCCGACTCCGCGCCGCACGGGTAGAGCGAGAGACGGTCACCGCCGAAGCGGCGGTCGAGGTCGCGCATGATGTCCGGGGCATAGGTGCTGACGATCCGTCCGGACCAGTCGTCGCTGAGCACCGGCGCGACGGCCGGACCGGTGTAGCGGTGGGCGCTGGCCTCGTACAGCGACCGCAAGGCCGAGTGGCCGCCCTCGGGACTGTCGGGGACGGCCGGCAGGAAGGTGGCCGGACAGACGGTGTCCAGGCCGAGCAGGCTGTGGGTGATGGCGATGCGCAGGCCGTCGGGACAGGCGGTCGACAGATGGAGGCGGTAGCGGCCCGGAACTGCGTAGTGGCCGCTGCGTGCGTCCCGGCCGATGCGGCCCCGGAAGACGGGCGCGGCTCGGTCGGAGGCGTGGGCGGCCAGCGGTGTCACGGTCATGACTCTCCCCGGGAGCGGGCGCGGACGTACGCGCGGCGGAAGCGACGTCGGTTGAGGGAGCGGGGCTCATCCGTGCGCGCCGGAGGCGTGAGCCCCGCTCGCGGGGCGCCACCGGCACAGGATGGGCGCGGCTCAGCCCTGGGGGCTGATCGCGCTGCAGACACGCAGCAGATCGATGTGACGGCGGGAGGTCAGAAGAGGCGAACGGCTCACTCGGACGGTGACCGGCTCAACGCGCCTCATATTTTCCCTACCTATTCACTAGGATTCCCTCAGTGAGTGTCGATCCGACCGACATCGGCGTCAAGAGGGCCGTCCCGCATCGCGGACACCTCGATGGACGACGGCCCCGCTCGACACACTCAAAACGCGTCTTCGCAAGCAACCGTCGGGACGCGGCGACGGTCTCGTGTGAGGGAACTCGCACCGCATGTCCTCAGCCGGTCTAGACGCCCAAGGCGTTGTGTTCCTTCCCGTACGGGGTTCAGGGCTTGAGGCGGCCGGTGGCGAACATCGCCGCCGACCAGGCGGTCAGCGTCGCCGCCAGACCCCAGACCACGGCAAGGGCCCAGCCGGCGCTGACGTCGCCTTGGCCGAGGAACCCGATCCGTTCGACCTGGACCAGCCAGAAGACCGGGTCGAGGTGGCTCACGTAGTTCCAGAACGGCGGCAGTTGGTGGACCGAGTAGAAGACGCCGCCGAGGAAGCCCAGCGGCAGCAGGATGATCGACTCCATGGCGTAGACATGGTCGAGGGACCTGGCGTGACCGCCCGCGATCACGCCCACCTGCGCGGCGACCAGGAGCACCCCGAGCGTGCCGAACAGCAGGACGACGGGGCGGGCCGGGGTGCCGCCGTGGGTGAGCGGCAGGGCCACCGCCAGGACGCCCGCGCCCACGACGACGCCTCGAGCGACGCCGGCGCCCACCAGTGCCGCGTTGATCTCCCACCACCTGAGGGGGCTCGCGAACACGTCGTTGATGTACTGGTCCCGGCGGGCCTCGAACAGGCTGGTCGTCCCGTTGAAGAAGCCGACGTTGACGATCGCCTGGGCGAAGAGGCCGGGCACGATGAAGCTGCCGTAGCCGACGCCGTCGATCGTGTCGACATGCGAGCCGAGAGCCGATCCGAAGACCACGACGAACAGCACGGTCGACAGCACCGGGCCGACGATGCTGTAGCGCCAGATCCTCAGGAAGCGCAGGACCTCGCGCTCCAGGAACCACAGGAACGGTGAGCGCTCCGCCCGGAAGGGCTCGTCGTACGCCGGGAGGGCCCGCGTTTCGGTGCTGCTCACGAGGCCATCTCCTTGGCCGTGATCGCCCGTTCGTAGACCTCCGAGATGTCCCGGGCCGCGTACCGCTCCCGCAGCGAGGCGGCGGAGCCGCGGTCGACGATCCGGCCCGCACGCAGCAGCGCGATCTCGTCGCACAAGGTCTCCGCCTCCTCCAGGTAGTGCGTCGTCAGCAGGATGGTGGTGCCGGCCGCGTTGAGGCCCTTGACGACGCGCCAGATCTCCGAGCGCAGCTCGACGTCGACGCCTGCCGTCGGCTCGTCGAGGATGAGCAGGCGGGGGCGGTGCATGAGGGCCCGCGCGAGGACGAGGCGGCGTTGCATGCCGCCGGAGAGTTCGTAGGCGCGTACGTCGGCCTTGTCGTCGAGGCGGAACAGGGCGAGCAGTTCGTCCGCGCGCCGGGCGGCCGCCTTCCGGCCGATGCCGTGGTATCCGGCGTGGTAGACCAGGATCTGCCGGATGGACAGGAACCGGTCGACGTTGATCTCCTGCGCAGCCAGACCCAGCAGTCTGCGGGCCTGACGGCTGCGGTGGTCGTGGCCGAAGACGGAGAGGGTGCCGGCGGTGGGGCGCACGATGTTGCACACCGAGCCGATCAGCGTGGTCTTCCCGGCGCCGTTCGGGCCGAGCAGCCCGAAGAACGCGCCATCCGGTATCTCCAGGTCGAGCCCGTTCACCGCGGTGAAGCCGTCCTTGTACGTCTTGCGCAGACCCTCGACCCGCAGCGCGGGCGGACTCCCGCCGCTTCGGGAAGTGGAAGCGGCGGGAGTCGCGAGCAGGTCAGCCATGGGAAGCGGGCCGGCCGTGGGAAGCGGATCAGGCCCGGAAAGCGGATCAGCCATGGAACTGGTTCGCAGGCACCGGGAGCCCGTAGTGCTCGCGCAGGGTCGTGCCTTCGTACTCCTCGCGGAACAACCCCTTGCCGCGCAGGATCGGCAGGACGTGCTCGACGAAGGCCGCCAGGCCCGACGGCAGCGCGGGGGCCATGATGTTGAAGCCGTCCGCGGCTCCGCCCTCGAACCAGGCGATGATCGTGTCCGCCACCTGCTCGGGTGTGCCGATGAACTCGAAGTGACCGCGGCCGCCCCCGAGCCGGGAGATGACCTGCCGGACCGTCAGCCGCTCGCGCACCGCGAGATCGATGATCAGGTCGGAACGGCTCTGCGAGCCCTCCAGCTTCGGCCTCGCCAGGATGAACTCCGGTAGCGGCTGGTCGAGTTCGAAGACCGACGGCTCCGTCTCGAACACCGCGGCCAGCTGGCGCAGCCCGTACTCCGGGACGCGCAGCTCGTCGAACTGCCGAGCAAGCGCCCGGGCCTCCTCCTCGGTCGACCCGATGTACGGGACGATGCCCGGCAGGACGATGACGCCGTCCGGGTCGCGCCCCACGGCCCTGGTCCGTGCCTTGATGTCGGCGTAGAAACCGGCCGCGCGCTCGTACGTCGTGTGGGCGGTGAAGATCGCCTCGGCGTGGCGGGCCGCGAAGTCCTTGCCGTCCTCCGAGGAGCCGGCCTGGACGAGCAGCGGGTAACCCTGCGGCGGGCGCTCGACGTTGAGGGGTCCGGCCACCTTGAAGTACCCGCCCTCATGGCCGAGCCGGTGCAGCCGCGCGGGGTCGGCGTAGCGTCCCGCGGCCTTGTCCGCGACGACGGCCTCGGACTCCCAGCTGTCCCACAGCGCCTTGGCGACCTTCAGGAACTCGTCGGCCCGGGCGTAGCGTTCGGCGTGGTCGGGGCGGTTGTCGAGGCCGAAGTTGGCGGCCTCGTCGGCCCCGGCAGAGGTGACGATGTTCCAGCCGGCGCGACCGCCGCTGACGTGGTCGACGGACGCGAGCCGCCGGGCCAGGTTGTACGGCTCGTTGTACGTCGACGAGACAGTCGCGATGAGGCCGATCCTGCTGGTCGCCTGAGACAGCGCGGTCAGCAGGGTCAGCGGCTCCAACTGGCCCGGAGGCCGGAACTCGCCGGTACCGATGAGCGCCGGGCCGTCCGCGAGGAACAGCGAGTCGAACTTGGCGCTCTCCGCCAGCTGGGCCAGTTCGATCCAGTGCCGCAGGTCGAAGTCCGCCCGGGGATTGCTGTGCGGCAGCCGCCACGCCGCCTCGTGGTGACCCGCTTCCATGAGGAAGGCGTTGAGGTGCAGCCGCCGTCTCTCGCTCATGACGTGACCTTCAGCTTCGAGCTGTCGTAACCGGCCGGGAGGAGGTTGTCGGTGATCGACTTGACGTCGACCTTCTTGGTGATCTGGCCGGCCTCCAGGAAGACGTCGGCGAGCTTCTGCTCCAGCTCGATGTCCGCCTGCTCCACCGGAGTCACCCGGTTCGAGTAGGCGGCCAGGGACGCCTTGGCGTCAGCCAGCGGGATGCCCTGCTCCTTCGAGAGGGCCTGCGCGTATTCGTCCGGGTTCTTGACGGCCCAGGCGAACTCTCGCGACAGCCTCTTCAGGACGTCCGTGAGAGCCGCACGCTTGGTCTTGTCACTCAGCGACTTGTCGGTTGCCACGTAGTAGCTGCTGGTCTGGTCGATCGGCGGGAGGCCTTTCACCAGGATGCGCGCGCCGTTCTTGACCGCGATCGCCGACTGCGGGTTCCAGATCGACCAGGCGTCCACCTTGCCGGTGTTGAACGCCGTCGCGCTGGCCGCCGGGTCGAGGAAGACCAGCTTCGCGTCCTTGGGGCCCAGGCCGACGCTTTTCAGCGCGTTCAGGGCCAGACCGTGCGCCGAGCTGCCCTGCGGAACCGCGATCTTCTTGCCCTTGAGGTCGGCGGCCGTCTTCAGCTTCGAGCCCTTGGGCACGATGATGTTCTCCACGGCCTGGTCGGGCGTGAGCGAGCGGTTGACGGCGACGACCTTGAAGCCGTACTCCTTCGCGGCGCCGGTGATCGGCGGTACGTCGCCGACGCTGCCGAGGTCGATGTCGCCCGACGCGGCGGCCTGCACGAGCGGCGGACCGTAGGTGAAGCGGGCGAACTTCACCTTGTAGGGCGCGTTGTCGAACACGCCGGTCCGCTCCGCCAAGGCCTCGCTGCCATCACCACTGTTGTCGCCGATGGTGAAGGTGTACTTGCTCCACTCGGGGTGCTTGGCGTTGCTCGCGTCCGCGGCGTTGCTCAGCGGCGCGGTGGTGTCCGACGAGGATCCGCAGGCGACGAGGGTGCTCGCGAGGGCGAGCGAACCGACGGCGCCGATGAGTCTGGTCGTTCTTCTTCGCATGGTGACAGTGCTTTCTGTGCAGGGTGAGGGAGTTCGGGGAGGTCAGTGGTGGCCGGCGAGGCCGAGGTCCGCCAGCAGTCGGGCACGGAGTTCCTCGCGTGCGACGCTCGCCTCACGGTCCGCGGCGGAGAGGTCCACCTCGTGCGAGCTGCCGATACGGCCACTGCTCATGACGACGATGCGGTCCGCCAGCGCGATCGCCTCGTCGACGTCATGGGTGACGAGCAGCATGGCCGCCTGATGCTTGGTCCGCAGCGCCCGTACGAGGTCGTGCATGCGCAGCCGTGTGATCGCGTCAAGGGCGGCGAACGGCTCGTCGAGAAGGACGAGTTCGGGCTCCGATACCAGCGCGCGGGCAAGTGACACCCGCTGGGCCTCGCCGCCGGAGAGCTCCTTGGGCCACGCCTTCTCACGGCCCGAGAGCCCGACCTCGGCGAGCACGTCGCGGGCCCGCTGCTCCGCGTCGGATCCGTGAAGGCCGAGCGTGACGTTGCGCAGGACGCGTTGCCATGGCAGCAGCCGGTCGGCCTGGAAGACGATCGCACGCCGTGCCGGGACCTCCACGCGCCCGCCGTCGGGCCGGTCCAGGCCGGCAAGCAGACGCAGCAGGGTGCTCTTGCCGCAGCCCGAGGGGCCGAGCAGGATCACCAACTCCTCGTCGGCGATGGTGAGGTCGAGGTGGTCGAGCACCACCCGGTCACCGAACTGACGGACCACCTGCTCGACGACGACGCCGGTCTGCCGACGGGGCTCGGTCGCGATCGTGCCGCTCATGACGCCTCATAACTGGGTCGCCACCGCAGCAGCACCCGCTCGAGAGCCCGGACGAACTGGTCGGCGATCAGACCGAGGAGCGAGTAGATCACCAGCCCCACGAAGACCTGGTTGGTCTGGAGATACGTCTGCCCCTGAGTGATGAGGAAGCCAAGTCCCTGGTCCGCGTTGACCGTTTCGGCGGCGACCAGGCCCAGGACGCTGTAGGCGAGGGAGAACCGCAGGCCGACCAGGAATCCCGGCAGGGCTCCGGGCACCAGCACGCGCGTCACCAGGCGCCACGTTCCCGCGCCCGTCGTGCGCGCCATCTCGATCAGCCGCTGGTCGACGCCCCGGATCGCGGCGAACAGGTTGAGATACATCGGGACACCGGCACCGAAGGAGATCAGCAGCACCTTCGTGAGCTCGTCGATGCCGAACCACACGATCATCAACGGCAGCACCGCGAGGAGGGGGATCGTGTTGAGCACCTGCACGAGGCCGTTGAACAGGTACTCTCCGCTGCGCAGGAGCCCGCCGAGTACCCCCGTCACGATGCCCACGGTCAGACCGATCGCGAGACCGATGCCGGCCCGCTGCAGCGAGATGGCCAAGTCCGGCCCGAGGACGCCCTGTTGCCACAGATCGGCGGCAGATTTCACGATCGACGTCGGCGCGGGGGCGTAGGTCTTCGACACCGCTCCGGCCCGGGCGAGGATTTCCCAGGCAAGGAGGAGCGCGACCGGGGTCGTGTAGATGCCCAGCGGCCAGCGCAGCCGCTCGCGGAGTGTGTCGAGCAGCGTCCGGCCTCGGGCGTCGCGCGGCAGGAACACCTCGCGTTCCCGCGCGCTTGTCGTCTCGGCGTCCGGGGACTTCGTGAGGGCCGGCGCCTTGAGGCTGACCTCGGTCATGCCGCCACCGCCAGCACGCTGCTGTAGTGCGAGGCGTCGCCGACGAGCTGTTCGCTGCGGCGGCCGTCGACGCCGGTCGGTACCTCTCCTGCGATCGTCACCCGGTTGAGGCGGCGCGGGTGGTCGTCGTAGTTGTCCACCGCGTAGTGCTGGGTGATGCGGTTGTCGAAGATGAGCAGCTGGTTCGGGGACCAGGTCCAGCTGAGGATGTTCTCCGGGCGGGTCACGTACGACTGGAGGATGCGCAGCAGATCGGCCGAGTCGCTGCTCGACAGGCCGACGATCCGCTTGGCGAACCCGCCGATGAACAGCCCGCGTTCGCCGGTGAGCGGATGGACTCGCACGACCGGGTGCTCGGCCTCGTAGGGCGTCGAGACGAAGGCCCGGTCGTACTCCTGTCGCTGCGCCGTCGTGGCTGCGGAGCGCGCGTAGTCGTACTGGTTGGTGTGCACGACCCGCAGCGTGTTCGCGAGGGAGCGCAGCGCTTCGGGCAGGTCGCGGTAGGCCGCGGCGGCGTTGGCGATGAGCGTCTGACCGCCATAGGGCGTGGTCACGATGGACCGGAGCGTGGTGAGCTGCGGCGGGTTGACCACGAAGGTGACGTCCGTGTGCCACTCGTTGGCCTTGGACGTCGCGCTGTCGACGGCGAGGACATTCGTCGTGCCGTCGGCTGCCGGCACGTTCGGGTGGGCGGTGGTGAGGTCGCCGAACCACCCCGCCACACGCTCCTGACCGGCGTTGTCGAGGTCGACGTCGGCGAAGACGATCGACTTGTGCTCGTTGAGGGCGTCACGCAGCGCCGTGACCGTCGAGTAGTCGGGCGGCGCCGCGAAGTCGACGCCCTCGACGACCGCGCCGATGCGGCCGGTGAGTTTTCGGATGGACAGAGTCATGAGGGGATCCCTCCCGGGCAGATGGGCACGCCAAGGGGTGCTGGGGAACGGGGAGTCGAGTGCAAGGGGTTGGTACTGCGCAGGAGTGGTCGACCACGCGGAACACCGGGCTGGGCCGGCCGGAGAGAAGACCCGTGGTCGCAGAAGACGCGTGGTCGCAGGACCGCTACAGCCGCGTTCTCAGCGACCGCTTCGGTGTGCGCGAACAGGCTCCCGGCTCATACGAGAAGGAGATGAGAGGCGAGGCGAGCCCTCAGGAGAGGGATACGACGATCCCTTGCCGCGTCAGCGACAACAAAACGCGCTGGAGACGTGCGCCAGATCGATGTGGCGCCGCCGAGTGAGGTCCACGCGCGGGTTCATAAGACGGGAGTTCAGCAGAGATCCGCCACGTCGGTCAATAACTTTCCGGACAGGTCTTGCATTGCGGACACGGAGAACCCCTCCGCCTGTTCGTGGAGATCGCAGAGGCCGCCGCACTTGCCCCTCACGTGCGCGTCAAGGACCGGCGTCCGCGCGCCCGCACCGGCCGGTCGCCCGCGCTCGGCCCACTGCCCTCGATCAGGAGCCTTCCACGGCCGCTTTCCTGCCCGCCGCCACCCGTGAGGTCCGCCTCGTTACCGTCCCTGATGGGCTGCCCCTGATCGGAGCGCAGCCCGGGGCGGCCATCGACGCCGAGATCGACCGCGTGACCGGCCTGCGCACCCGCCTTGCACGGCAGACGGGACGGACCTGAGCCTCCCTACGAGGCGTTGTCGCGGCTCGATCCCCTCGGGGGCCGGACTCATCGGCAGCCGTGCCCAGGCGCAGCGCGACGCGGCGGCGTCGAATGGGTCCGGTGCGCCGAGGCCCCGTACGACGGGGGGTCTCGGTGCGTGCATGGCTGCGTTGCGTCGACACTAAGGAGTCGGGGTCGCGCTGCCGGTGAGCGCTCGAAGGGTCAGCTTGTTCATCAAGGTGGCCTTCGTCGGGCGGTCGGTTCAGCGCTCTTCGGGGGCCGTGCGTCGGCGGACGTCGGTCATCAGTTTGTCCAGCAGCTCGGTGAGCGCGGTGCGTTCGCGTGTCGACAGGCAGCTGACGAGTGTGGCCTCTCGGCCGAGTACGGCATCGACGGATCGTTCGATGAGCGCGTGTCCTTCGGCTGTGAGGTTCACCAGGACGGTTCGGCGGCCGGTAGTCCCTGGTGCTCGCTGGACGAGGCCGTCGCGTTCGGCTCGGGCGACGCGCTGAGAAATGGCTCCCGCCGTCACCAGCGTCCTCAGTGCGATCTCTCGGGTGCTGAGGGTGTAGGGCGGCCCGGATCGGCGGATGACGGACAGCAGGTCGAGAGTGGCTGCGTCGATCCTCGCCTCTCGCAGCACCCGGTTGCGGTCGTCGGCGAAGAGCTTGGCCAGCCGCCAGATGGGGGTGACGATCTCGATCGATTCGGTCGGGGTGCCTGGTCGTTCCCGTCGCCAGGCCGCGGCGATCTCGTCGGCGGAATGGGCAGGCGCAGGGTCCCCTGATGTGATGGCGGCGTCGGCCACGGTGCGATCCCCTGTCATCGTCAGCTACGTTTAGGCCTAAACGTAGCAGTGAGCAGGAGGATCCTTGACCCGCACCGTGCTCGTCACCGGAGGCACCAGCGGCATCGGCCGCGCCATCGCCCAAAGGTTCGCCGCCGACCAGGCAGAGGTCTTCATCACCGGCCGCACCCCCGAGACCGTAGAACAAACCGCCAAAGAGCTGAGGGTGCACGGCGTCGTGTGCGACGCGGCCGACTCCGGGCAGGTCGAGGCGCTTGCCGCGCGGCTCAACGAGCTGGACGTACTGGTCAACGCCGCCGGCGGCTTGCCTCAGGCAACCTCTGGTGAAGGATCAGCACTGGAGGTGTTGCTCGCCCAGTGGCATGCCAACCTGGCACAGAACCTACTCACTGCGGTGCTGACCACGACCTCGGTCCAGGACAAGCTCACCAGGGGCAGCTCAATCATCAGCATCGGGTCGATCGGTGCCGAGCGCCGAGGCGGGTCCTACGGAGCAGCCAAAGCCGCTCTGGGCGCATGGAACGCTTCGCTGTCCGCCGAGCTCGCTCCCAAGGGTGTCACCTGCAACGTCGTCTCCGCGGGCTACATCGCCGACACCAACTTCTTCCACGGTCAGCTCAGCGACGAACGCCGTAGCGCTCTTTTGGAGGAGACACACAACAAGCGACCGGGCACGGTTGACGACATCGCCCAGACGGCCTACTTCCTCGCCTCCCAAGGAGCCCGTCACATCACCGGCCAGACCATCCACGTCAACGGAGGCGCCTTCACCACGCGGTAACGTCAGTTGGCCATCGAACAGCGCTCTCGAACTTGATCGCTCACGAGGTAACTGCCGGAAAGTCAGGCGACCTTCGCCTGATCATGTGCTCCGACCAAGGACACACTCGCAGCCGAGACTCTGCTGCCTGCCGGGTAGCGGCAGGCCGGGGATGCCGACCGAGCGTGAGGTGACACGGCGTCGATGCTCCGGCAGGGCGGAGCAGATCACAGCGCTACGGAGCGGTGGGCCGCGATCAACACCTCCTCTCGAAGCGCTGCGGGTACCGGGCCAATGGTCTCCATGGCCGGATCAAAAAGCACACCCGGAAAGATGCGTCGCCCATGGGTCGCAGCGGGTGATACGCCCATGCGCCCATGGCCGACCTTGACATTGACAGGGGCGGACGACGTACGTTGAACGGGAAAGTTCCTGACAGGTGGAGGCTTTGATGCACGTACTGGGCGCGGCACCGCGCGGTGCGTGCACCGGTGCGCGGCTCATCACCCGGCGGCATGTCGACTACTGCCGCACCTCCTCCGCCGTCTGTCCTTCCGTACACGCCTGACCCCTGCCGGCCAGTCCCGCCGGCTGTCTCGTCGTGGCCTGTGGCCGCGAGTTCGCGTGTTTTCGTGTTCCCGGAAGGAACCCCATGTCCGGCCCCGCCCTGCGCCTCGCCGTCGAGATCGACGGCGACGGAGCCCACCCCGCGGCCTGGCGCCGCGCCGCCCACTCCCCCGATCAGCTGCTCACCCCGCGCCGTGTGGCCCGGGTCGCCGCCATCGCCGAGAACGCCGGGTTCACCCTGATCACCCTGGACGACGGCGTGCTGCCCGGGGCCGCACCGGATCCGGTGGGCCGTATCGGCGCGGTGGAGCGGGCGGCCTTCGTCGCGGCATCCACGAGCTCCATCGGGATCGCACCTGTAGTCCCGGTGACGTATGCCGAACCCTTCCATGTCTCCAGCCAGTTGGCGTCCCTGGACCACATCTCCGCCGGTCGCGCCGGGTGGGTGGTCACGGAGGAGGAGCGTCCCGAGGCAGCCCGCGCCTGGGGCCGCCCCTTGGTCGCCGATGCCGACGCACAGGCGCGGGAGTCCGGGGACGGGGTGGAGGTGGCCCGCGCCCTGTGGGACTCGTGGGAGGACGACGCGGTCATCCGGTCCCTGGCCACCAGCCGCTATCTCGACCGGGAAACGGCTCCACTACATCGACTTCTCCAGTGACACGTATGCCGTCAAGGGACCGGCGATCGTGCCGCGCCCGCCGCAGGGGCAGCTCGTCGTCCTGGGCCCGCCTTCGCCGACGCCAGGAACGGCTGTCTGATGCGCCGCGGGTTCACGATCTCGCGGATCCCGTGCGCGGCCTGACGACAGCCGAGTTCGTCGTGGAGGAACCTACCGTCCCACTACCGCTGTCCGGCTGGTCGAACGCCAGTTGACAGGCCGTCAGTTGGTGCTAGCTTTCGCTTCGTCAAGTGCTGATTTGTCATGTACTGGTTCATCGAGGAAGGTGTTCGATGGAGAGTCACAGGATGACGCGCCGGTCGGTGTTGACCGTGACGGCGGGGATGGCAGCGTTGGGTTCCGGGGTGTTCACGGGAACGGCCGAGGCGGCGACAGGGGCGACGGCACAAGCGGCCGCCGCCGCCCCGCCGACCGGGACCGTGCGAGTGTTCTGGCTCAAGCCCTCGGATGTCGCATTCGACCAGCGGTACCCCGATGGCATCACCGGCGTGATGAAGGAGGCGCAGCGCTTCTACCGGCAGGAACTCGGCGTGACGTTCAGGCTGAACACGCCGGCCGTGGAGGTGGTCAATGGTGACCACCAGCGGGCCTGGTACGAGAACACCCCGAACGGCGACGACCGGTACTGGTGGGTGGTCTTCAACATGCAGCAGGAGCTGCTGGCCAAGTTCGGTCTCGGCGCCCCGGACCCGCGCTGGCTGTGCGTCGGCGAGATCAGCGCCGAGGGCGAGGGCTCCGGTGGCGGCGGTGGCGGCGGTTGGGTGGTCCTCAGCGGCCACGACGCCGACGCCCCCCCCGGGACCGGCGGCGCCATGAACCGGTGGTACGGCGGCATGGTGCACGAGCTCGGCCATGCTTTGGGCCTGCCCGACTCCACGCACACCGACGGCACGCCGATGTCCGCGTCGTTCTACGACTACCCGAACTGCCACTTCAGCCAGGACCAGAAGAACAGGATCCGGAGCGGCCCGTACGGCAGCTTCCTGTCCTGAGATGCCGCTGCGCGCGTGCGACCTGCGCGATCAGTTCCTCCGCGATCGGTTCCTTCGCGATCGGGCGATCAGTTCCTCCGCGATCGGTTTCTTCGCGAGGGTGACCAGGTGGTCATGACACTGCCTGCCGTCAGATTCGCGGAGCCGGCGAGTGCCCAGTACGTCCGCGTCGCCCGGTCACCTCTCGAGCACGACAGCGAGGCCCTGGCCGACGCCGATGCAGATTGCCACGACTGCGATGCCGCCACCCCGGCGGGCGAGTTCGTGGGCCGCGTGGCCGATGATGCGTCCCCCGGATGCTCCGAGCGGGTGGCCCATCGCGATCGCGCCTCCGTGCGTGTTCACCTTCTTCGGGTCGAGGTCGCTCCACAGCCGCAGACAGGCGAGCGACTGCGCTGCGAAGGCTTCGTTCAGCTCGACCAGGTCGACGTCGGCCCATGTGCGCCCGGCGCGGGCGAGTGCGCGGTTGGCCGCCTCGACGGGAGCGACGCCGAAGATGTCGGGGTCGTTGCCGAAGGCCGCGCGGCCGGCGATGCGGGCGAGGGGTTCGCTGTCGAGCACACCCTCGCGTGCGACGAGCACGGCGGAGGCGCCGTCGTTGATGGGCGAGGAGTTCCCGGCGGTCACCGTGCCGCCCGCGGCGAACACCGGGCGCAAGCCGGCGAGTACCTCGACGGTGGATTCGTCACGGATGCTCTCGTCGCGGACGAGGTGGTGGCCGTCGACTTGGACGATCTCGCGGTCGAAGGTACCGTCCGCCCATGCTTGGGCGGCCAGGCGATGGCTGCGCGCCGCGAGCGCGTCCTGCTCCTCACGTGAGATCCGGTGGATTCCGGCAAGCTTTTCGGCAGTCTCGCCATTGGAGATCGTCCATTCCGTCGGCAGGCGAGGGTTGACCATGCGCCATCCGATCGACGTGTTCCACATCGTGTGGTTGCCCGCGGGGAAGGGCTTGGTGTTCTTCTCGACGACGTACGGTGCGCGGCTCATCGATTCCACGCCGCCCGCGAGCACGATGTCGGCGTCTCCGGCCTCGACGGCTCGCGAGGCCTGGATGACGGCCTCGACCGAGGACCCGCACAGGCGGTTGACCGTGACTCCTGGGACTGACGTGGGGAAGCCGGCGAGCAGCGCGCCGAAACGTGCGACGTCGCGGTTGTCCTCGCCCGCCTGGTTCGCATCGCCGAAAATCACGTCGTCGATGCGCGCGGGATCAAGGCCTGTGCGCTCGACGGCTGCGCGCATGACGATCGCGGCGAGGTCGTCGGGGCGCACGTCGGCGAGGGCCTTGCCGTACCGTCCGAAGGGGGTACGCACGGCGTCGTACACGAAGCTCGCGGGCATGTCAGTTGCCTTCCAGGGATGCCGCAGCGTCGGTGACGTCGGCGAGGTTGAGGCCGGTCAGGGCGGCTAGGGAGTCCACCGTGTTGTCGCCGAACGTCTCGCGCACGCGCAGTCCGTCGGGTGTGACATCGAATATCGCGTGATCGGTGTAGATGCGGGTCACGCAGCGCACTCCGGTCAGCGGGTAGGTGCAGGCGGCGACGAGTTTCGGTGTGTCCTGCTTGGTGAGCAGGTCGGTCATCACATAGACCGCCTTCGCGCCGATCGCGAGATCCATCGCTCCGCCGACGGCGGGAATCGCGCCGGGCTCGCCGGTGGACCAGTTCGCGAGATCACCGGTTTCCGACACCTGGAAGGCGCCCAGCACACACACGTCCAGGTGTCCGCCGCGCATCATCGCGAAGGAGTCGGCGTGGTGGAAGTACGCCGAGCCCGGCAGCGCAGTTACTGGCTGCTTGCCGGCGTTGATCAGGTCGGGGTCGACGGTGCCGGGCTCGGGTGCGGGGCCCATGCCGAGCATCCCGTTCTCGGTGTGCAGAACGACCTCCGTGTCGTCCGGCAGGTAGTTGGCCACAAGGGTGGGGGCGCCGATACCGAGATTGACGACCGATCCCTCGGGGATGTCGGCCGCGATGCGACGAGCGAGGTCGGTGCGGGTGATGCGCGTGCTCATCGGCTCTCCTCCTGTGCCAGCGGGCTCCCCTCGATGTCGACGCCGCCGGCGAACACGCCTTCGTCGAGCCAGCGGCGTTCTCCCACGGCGACGACGTGGTCGATGAAGATGCCGGGCGTCACCACGGTCTCGGGGTCGATGGCCCCGAGCGGCACGATCTGGTCGACCTGGGCGATGGTGGTCGCCGCCGCGGCCGCCATGATCGGGCCGAAGTTGCGGGCGGTCGCGCGGTAGACAAGGTTGCCCCAGCGGTCGGCGCGCAGGGCGCTGATCAGGGCGACGTCGGCTCGGATCGGGTACTCGAGCACATAGTCGCGGCCGTCGATCGTGCGCAGCTCCTTGCCCTCGGCGAGCTGCGTGCCGACGCCCGTGGGTGAGAAGAACGCGCCGATACCCGCCCCTGCGGCGCGGATGCGTTCGGCGAGATTTCCCTGTGGCACGAGCTCCAGCTCGATTTCCTTCGCGCGGTAGAGACCGTCGAACACCCACGAGTCACTTTGCCTCGGGAACGAACAGATGATCTTCCGTACCCTTCGCGCCGCGAGAAGCGCGGCAAGGCCCGTGTTTCCGTTGCCTGCGTTGTTGTTGACGACGGTCAGGTCGCCTGCGCCATGGGAAATGAGCGCGTCGATCAGCTCCACCGGCTGACCCGCGCGGCCAAATCCACCAATCATGACGGTGGCGCCGTCGCGGATCCCTGAGACGGCGGCTGCGGTGTCCGTGACGGTCTTGTCGATCATTGTTCCTCCACGCGTTCGGGCATCGCGCGACCTCTCAAGCGATTTCACATGGCCGGCCCGCGTGGTGACAGTGCACGTCGACCGACATCATCTGACGCAGGCATAGCCTTTATGCTTATGTCATATCACAGCGTGGGCGTCCTGGGCAGGCTCGACGAGCGTGAAGTGCAGCGCCCCCTCGGCCAGCCGCCGGACAGGTCGTGAGCGAACGCCGGGCAGGTGGCCGAGCACGGCCGGGGCAGGGGCGCCCATCACCCGCGCGTCGAACGCACAGCATCGCCGTTCGGGTCCTTTTCGGCGGCGATCCCGTCCTCCTCGCCAATGAGGACTGGAGCTAATAAGCTATGCCTATGTCTCAACTTGCGAGCGAACGCTACACCGACCGCATCGCCACCGGACCGCTCGTCCTCGTCCAGGAGGTCTTGAACACTCGCGCCGCCGGCAAGCCCGCGCTTGAGGACCTGCTCTCGACGCCGGATTCCGCGACGTCGTGGCTCTCCGGCGCGCTGGGCGAATGGAGTCGACGTACCGGGGCGCAGGCGCCGGCGATCGAGGTCGATGAACCGGGGCTGGTGCGGCTTCAGCAGCTACGCGCGTCGCTGCAGATGACCGTGTCGGGTGCAGTGCGTGACACTCCGGTCCGATCCGCGCCGAAGGGGGTGAGCGGCGCGCTCGAGGTGCGGATCGACGCCGATGGCGTCTTCTCGCTGGCGCCGCGCGGCAGGGACGTCCCGTGGGTGGTCGCGGCCGTGCTCAACGAGATCACGAACGCCCAACTGACAGATACGTGGCGTCGTTTGAAGATGTGCCGTAACCGGGTCTGCTCGGTTGCCTTCTATGACGGCACGAACCCCAACAACGGCGCCTGGCATGACGTGCGCATCTGCGGTAACGCCGTGAACCTTCGGGCCTCGCGGCAGCGTCGGGCCGCCGCGCGCTCGTAGCGCGCCGCAGGCGCCCGACCGGCGCGCCGACTACTCAGCCCTTCGCCGCCCGACAGGAGCCCCACAGCGCACCGGGATTGATACGCGACGGGTAACGCTCCAGCATGTACTCGTAGAGTTCGAGGGTGCTGCCGGTGCGACGCACCCCGCTGTTGAAATCGAGAATGTAGCGGCGGGTCTCCTCGATGTGACGCGGATCGTCGTCGGCGGCCGGATCCTTGTGGCCCGCGACGATCGCGGTCGGCGCCAGCGCCTCGACCGTGTCGAGAGCCCTCAGCCACTCGGCTCGCCCGTCTGCGTCCGATGCCGCGAGCATGAGGTGCACGTTGTTGTAGATCACGTCGCCTGCGACGACCAGCCCCAGATCGGGAACGTGCAGGCAGGTGGTGTTGTCGCTGTCGGTGTGTCCCAGGCGGACCGGGCGGACCTCCGCCCCGCCCACCCTCAGGACCTCACCCTCGAGCGGTTCGGCGAGCACCAGTTGCTCAGGGATCTGCTCGGGGAACCAGGCGCGCCAGACCGCCTTGAGGACCTCGGGCGAGGACTGGTAGGCCATGTCCTCGACGACCTCGGGCAGCGCGAAGGCGCGCGCACCGGGGTACTGCTGCAGAACGGCTCCGAGACCGAACCAGTGGTCCCCGTGGCCGTGCGTGACGTACACGCTCGTCACCGGGGCGTCACGCTCGCTGAGCCACCGCAGCAGGTCCTTTGACTGCGCGATGGTGAAGAGCGGATCCACCAGCAGCGCCTCTCCCCCGTTCGAGATGAGGATGCTCGAAGTCGGTGACCAGGAACGCTCGCCCAGATCAGGCGGCACGTCGGAGTTGGTGGTCGGCATGCCGTCCGCGATGTGTACGGCGTAGGTCAAAGCGTTCGACGTCATTTGGTGGACTCCTCGGATTCTCGGGTGGCCGCTTCCGCTCCGGCCGGAACGCGGAGGAAGCCGGCAGGCCGGCCCTCATTCCGTCGATCACAGAGCGATGACATTGACGCAAGCATAGACCCTATGCTTACGTCATAGTGCTCGCGTCGACCAAGAATCTCGAGAGCCACTGGCTCCGATTCGTCGCCGCAGGAGAGCGATCGTCAAAGGAGACACGAGATGAACAGCCCAGCGACGAAGGCGCCGACCGCGGTGCTCGTCCACGGATACCTGGACGACGGCGCCATCTGGAACAGCGTCCGCACCGTCCTCGCCGAGCGGTCGATCCCCTCGATCGCGTTCGAGCTCGCCGGCATGGGTGCGCGCGCCTCGGACCACGGGCCGTTCACGCTCACCCGCTGGGCCGACGACCTCGAGAACGTCGTGCGCGCGACGGAGGGCCCCGTCGTGCTCGTCGGCCACAGCATGGGAAGCCAGATCGCCGAACTCGTCGCCGCTCGCCTGGCCGGGCAGGTGCGCTCGCTCGTCCTGGTCAACCCGATCCCGCTCGCGGGCACTCACCTTCCGCCGGAACAGATCGCCCCCTTCCAGGCACCCGATCTCGGACTCGACGCACAGCGTGCCTTCCGCGACGCGCTCGCCACCGCGTTCCCGGCCGAGGAAAATGACCGGCTCGCCCAAGTGACGCTGCACATCGACCCGTCGACGATCTCCGACACGGCGACGGCATGGAACAACGGCCACCCTGACGGACAGCAGCCCAGCAAGTTCCACGGGAGCGTCACCGTCCTGCGCGGCGAGAACGACCCCTTCGTCACGGAAGAGATCGTCTCCTCGTATGTCGCGCCCCGCTTCCCGGGCGCCGCCTCGCAGACGGTCTCCGACACGGGTCACTGGGCGCACGCCGAGAACCCGGCGGCGGTCGCCGCCGTCATCGGCACGGTCGTCGAGGCGACCGCGTCGGGCTCCGCCGACGGCCGCCCGGCCAAGGCCTGGACGGCCGCGTTCGAGCAGCGCACCCAGGACTCCTTCGCGGCGGCGCTCTCGCCGAACGTGCGGATGGAGGCCAGCGCGCTCGCCAAGCCACTGGAGCGCAAGGAGCAGGTCGAGGCCCTTATGGCCGGGGTGAGCTCCGTGTACGAACGGCTCGAGTTCGTCCGGAAGGTGCAGGACGGTCCGCGGACGTATCTGGAGTGGGAGGCCGCCGCGTTCGGCGGCTTCGAAATGAAGGGGATCACGATCCTCACGCGTGATGACGAAGGGCTCATCACGGAGATCGCCATCCACCACCGCCCCCTCGGTGCCGTGGTGCAGATCAACGCGAAGGTCGGGGCGGCCCTGACCGCGGCCGGCCTCATCCCCGCCGAGTACTTCAACTTCACGGAAGGCGAATGACCATGACAGAACGCATCGACGTGGAGTTCACGGCGGACGGGGGCGTGACTCTGCGCGGCTGGCTGTACCTGCCGGACGTCGAGGGTGCGCACCCCGCGCTCACGATGGCCCACGGATTCGGCGCCAACCGGGAGATGGGCCTCGACCGGTACGCGCGCAAGTTCGCCGACGCCGGGTTCGTGGTGCTCGTCCACGATCACCGCACGTTCGGCGCGAGCGACGGCGAGCCCCGCAACGACGTCGACCCGTGGCGTCAGATCGAGGACTGGCGTCGCGCGATCAGCTTCCTGGAGGCTCGGCCGGAGGTCGACGCGGACCGCATCGGAGTGTGGGGTTCGAGCTTCTCGGGCGGTCATGCGATCGTGCTCGGGGCGACCGAGGCGCGGATCAAGTGTGTGGTGTCGCAGGTGCCCACCATCAGCGGATTCGAGCAGTGGCAGCGCAAGGTCTCGCCGGATCGCATCGCCGCCTTCGAGCTCGCCCAGGCCGAGAACGAACGCGCCCTGGCCGCCGGCGGTGAACTGCGGTACCAGACCTCCATCGGCGACGATCCGGCCGACCCGGCCCTGTACAGCAGCCCGGACGCAGTGCGCTTCTACCACGACCTGGTTCCGCCGGGCCGCGAGAACAACACGGTGACCCTGCGCTCCAGCCGGGCCGCGCGGCTGTACGAGCCGGGCGGGTGGATCGCCCGGGTCTCGCCCAAGCCGCTCATGATGATCGTCGAGACCGGAGAGACGGTGGTCCCGGCAGACATCCAGCTGGCCGCCTTCGAGCGTGCGCTGGCCCCGAAGGAGCTGGTGCTGCTGCCCGGCGGGCACTTCGACGCCTACAAGGTGCACTTCGAGGAATCCAGCGGCGCCGCGCTGTCGTGGTTCCGCACCCACCTCGACCCGGACGCGGCCTCGACCGACTCGTGAAGCGGAGGCGGTTCCGGCTGCTGCTGGAACCGCCTCCCCAGGCGGGTGGCCGATGCGACACGTCGACGTAACCATGCTGCCGCCCCTGTCAGTTCGGCCGGCGCCGGAGATCCGGGCCGGCCGACATGAAACAGAACGAGACCAGCGACCGCGCCTCGACCGGGCGTCGGCTCAACTGTGCGCGGATGCCGCGGGTCGGACGACGTACTGGCGCAGATACAGGTCGCGGTAGGTGACGGGGCCGCGAGGGCCGGGGACCCGGTCGATGTTGATGCCGGTTTCCGGCAGGCGCAGGAGCTTGAAGCCGTCGAGGAGGCGTGTGGTGGAGTTCCAGAAGACGCCTGAGCCACCGTAGGCGTCCATGAACTGGGCCGCGGTGTCCGGGTCGTGTGTGGCGATGGCAGCGGCCAGTCCGGAGGTCTCCTCGTTGGCGATCCGTGCCGCCTGGACCGGGCCGTCCGCCTCGTCGATCGTCACCGTCGCTGCGTTCTCGGAGTCCAGGGACCACTCGTAACCGCGCGCGTGGGTGTGCGGCGGCAGCGATGCCGCAATGCCCAGGCCTTCGAGGGTCTTCACAATGCCCGGAAGCAGCTTGTCGTGGACGGCCCGGTCGATGAGGAGAAGATTGAGCCGGTTGCAGACGCCCAGCCGGTCCAGGCTGCTGGTGACCAGCTCGTGCACCAGCTTCTCGTCGGCGTCCCGGGCCACATACAGCACTCCGCCGCCGTCCGCGTGGGCCAGCGTGCGCACACCGTGGCGGGCGGCCTCGCGACCGAGTTCCCGGGTGCTTTCGCCGCTGCCGCGCAGGATGACCAGGGGGATGGTCTCGGGCAGCGACACCAGCGCGTACGCCGCCGACCGGTCCTCGCTCGGCACCAGCTGGATGGCGTCCGGGTCCAGTCCCGCGTCGGTGAGAGCGGGCGTGACCACGTGAGTGATCAGGGCCTGGGAGGAGCGCAGGGCCGCCGAACCGGTGCGCAGCACGCCGCCGTTGCGGGACTTGAGGAACTGCGAGGCGACGTCGAGTGTCACATTCGGACGCGCCTCGAAGTTCGCGCCGATGACCCCCACGGGGCGGCGGCGCTCCAGCAGGACCAGGCCGTCGGGACGCTCCTCGAGGACGGTGTCCCGCGGCTCGTGCGGCACGTCCGCCAGCGCACGCAACGCCTCGGCCATCTCCTCCAGTCGAGGGCCGGTCAGCCGCAGGCGATCCTGTAGTGCCGCCGACATCCCGCTTGCGGCGGCCGATCGCAGGTCTTCCTGATTCGCCGCTGTCAGCACGTCGCGTGCCGTCTGCAGCCGCTCCGCCATGGCTCGCAGCGCGGTGTCGATCTCCACGTCCGACGCCCTGGCCAAGGCCGCCGAGCCCTGCGTCGCCCGTACGGCGCAGGCGTGAACCGCCTCCTGGACAGAGCGGGGCACGCTCATCTCGTTCCTGCTCACATCGGTCCCTTCATGGTCCAGGCGCACTACTCGGCACATGGTCGACAGGAGGATCGTTCAACAATCTTCGAGCGCTGCCACTGTAAACCGCCCGGTTTTCGCTGAGCAAGGGAAGGAGTGCCGTTCCTCTCCCGTGCCACGTGCTCAGAAGGTGTCCACCGGCTTGAGCGTTGCCCCGTTCTCGCTGTCCTCGAAGGCCTGGTTGATGTCCTCGAACGCGTAGCGCTTGATGAGTTTGTCGAACGGGAACCTGCCGGCCTCGTAGAGGGCGATCAGCTGCGGAATCAGTACCTGTGGCGCTGCATCGCCCTCGAGGACGAAGGTCACACTGGCGCCGGTGAGCAATTTCGAGCGGGGCGGTCTCGGACACCTTCACGACGCTCCGCTCGGCGACGTTCGTCACGTCGGCGAAGGAGGACTGTCCGAAGAAGTGGGAGGAGACGGCGGAGCCGTCCTCGGCGCGGGGAAGCCCGTGCTGCCGTCCTGGCGCGCGAGATCGTCTGTGAATGATTCCCCTGCGAGTTCGGCTCGGTGACGGGAACGGCGAGCCATGTGAAGGGGGTGGGCACCGTGTTCGCGCAGGCTGGCGCTGGTGCGAAGTCCGCTCACCAGCGCGGTGCGCCGGGAAGGGCGATTGATGATGTCCAGCGCCGCCCGGAGGTCGTCGATGGAGGCATCGTCAGTGCGATGTGACGGTGGTCCGGAGAGTGTCAGTGGCCAGACCGACTCGAGCCCATCTGCCACTGCGTCATCGCGCCGAAGGCCAGAGCGGTGACTCGGCGTGTGGTGAAACGGGAGACGAGGGTGCCCACCCAGTTGAATGTGCCGGACACGACGCTGGGCGGCGGGTTGCGCCGGTCCAGCGCGCGCAGTGCGGTGGTGACCACCTGGCGCGGGGTCTGCTTCGGGACACCGCGGGCCATGTCGTCGGAGCCGAGCGCGTCGAAGAACTCGGTGCGGGTCGGACCCGGGGAGATGGCGAGCACGCGCAGGCCGGTCCCTCGCGATTCCTGCCACAGCGCCTCGGTGAAACTCAGCACGAAGGCCTTGGTCGCCCCGTAGACGGCGGCGTTCGGCCACGGCTGGTACCCGAGTGTGCTGGCGACGTTGACCAGGACACCGGTCAGCTGGTCGATGAACGCCCTGGTGACGTCGACCAGACTGCTCACGTTCAGGCCGATCTCCTGCTGCATGCGTTCCGGATCATCCTGGCGGAACGGGGCATGAGTACCGAAGCCGGCGTTGTTCACGAGGCTGGTGACTGTGATCCCGCGCCGGGCCACCTCCTTGGCCAGCGCTTCACCGGCGGCCGGCACGGTGAGGTCGAAGGGCACCACCGTGACGGTGATCTTGTGCTTCGCGGACAGCTCGTCGGCCAAGGTCTCCAGCCGGTCCGCGCGGCGGGCGACCAGCACGAGGTTCGAGCCGCGCTCGGCGAAGCCGCGGGCGAACTCCGCGCCGAGTCCTGCACTCGCCCCGGTGATCAATGTGGTCTGGGTACGGTAGTCGATCTTGCTCATGGCTGTCGGGGACGTGGCGCGCCCTTGCGGGTACCTCTTCCCCTTCTCCTTTCGATCTTGCGACGGTCGGGAACCGTCATCTGGTGTCGAGGCGGGCCCGGAGGCCCGGCTCGGCGATGGTCGTGATGCTGAAGGTCGTCATCCCTGACTGCGGGGCGGTGATCACCCGGCTCACGTGATGCGTCGCAGGATGCGGTCCTTGCCGCGGGTGTAGGGCGGGTACGTCACGCGCAGCGTGTCCGCTCGGAGCGGCTTGTCGAGCACGGACTTGATGTGACTGAACGTGTCCATGGAGTACGAGCCGTGGTAGCGGCCCATGCCGCTCTCACCGACCCCGCCGAAGGGCAGTCCCGGCACGGCGAGCTGCATGGTCGTGACACCGAAGCCCAGGCCGCCGGAGGAGGTCTCCGTGGTGAGGCGCCGCTTGGAGCGCCTGGACGCGGTGAAGGCGTAGAGAGCCAGCGGCTTGTCCCGTCCGGTGATGAAGGCGATCGCGGCGTCGAGGTCGGGGACCCGGACTATGGGCAGCATGGGGCCGAAGATCTCGTCGCGCATCACCGGGGAGTCGGGGTCGACGTCGGCCAGCACGGTGGGGGCGATGTAGCGTGCGTCGCGGTCGTGGTCGCCGCCCACGACGGTTCGGCCGTCCTTCAGGAGGCCGGCCAGCCGGTCGAAGTGGCGCTCGTTGATGATGCGGCCGTAGTCGTCGCTGTGGGCCGGATCGGTGCCGTACATCTCGCGGATCGCATTGCGCAGGTGCGGCTCTATCTCGGCGCCCGCCTCGCCTATCGCGAGCACGTAGTCGGGTGCGACGCAGGTCTGGCCCGCGTTCGAGAACTTGCCCCAGGCGATGCGGCGGGCGGCCGTCGCGAGGTCGGCGCCGGGTTCGACGATGGCGGGGCTCTTACCGCCCAGCTCCAGGGTGACCGGGGTCAGATGGCGGGCCGCGGCGGTCATGACGATGCGTCCGACCGCGCCGTTGCCGGTGTAGAAGATGTGGTCGAAGCGCTGCTCCAACAGGGCGGTCGTCTCCGGCACGCCTCCCTCGACGACGGCCACGGCCTGCGGGTCCAGGACCCGGGGCAACCAGTGGGCGAGCACGGCCGAGGTCGCGGGGGCCACCTCGCTGGGCTTGAGGACGACGGCGTTACCGGCGGCCAGTGCCCCGATGACCGGCGCGAGCGCCAGATTGACCGGGAAGTTCCAGGGGGCGATGACCAGCACGACGCCCAGCGGCTCACGCACGGTCCAGGCCCGGGACGGCACGAGCGACAGGGGTACGGAGACCCTCTTCGGGCGCAGCCACCGGTCGAGATGACTCAGGGTGTGGTCGATCTCCTTGACCAGGAAGCCGATCTCCATCATGTACGACTCGGTCGCGCTCTTGCCGAGGTCGGTGTGCAGCGCCTGAGCGAAGTCGTCCTCATGCTCCGTCAGTAGACGCTTCAACGCCTGCAGTTGCTGCTTGCGCCAGGCCACGGGCTGGGTGCGGCCGGTGTCGAACGTGGCACGCAGTCGCGCGACGGTCTCCGCCGCGGGGGCCGTCGTAACGGCGATGTCCGGCTGACCGCCGGTGGGTGCGTTGGTGTTCATACCCGGAAGCATATACGAAACGAAAGCCTTTCGTTTCGTATGCCGGTATACTTGCCGTGTGACCTACCCCACCCTTACTCAACGTTCCGTACGGCAGCCCGACCATCCAGTCCGCTCCGCCGCCCACCCATCCCGCCGGATCTCTTCGGGAGCCGCCTGATGACCGGGGCGCAGGCACGTCGGGGGCGCCCCCGCGATGCCTCCCGCGACCGTGCGCTGCTCGATGCGACTCTGGCCGTTTTGACCGAGAGCGGTTACGGCGGGCTCACCACCGCCGCCGTCGCGTCCCGCGCCGGAGTGTCCACCGCCACTCTCTACCGCCGCTGGCCGTCCAAAGAGGTCATGGTCGTCGACGCCGCCGCCGCGTACGCCAAGGAACTGACGGCGCAGCCGGACACCGGCACACTCGAAGGTGACCTGCGTGCCCTGCTCCGCGACAAAGCAGCTTCCCTGACCGGCAACGAGGGAGGGGTGCTGCGCACTCTGATCGGCGAGGCCGCGTACAGCCCCTCCCTGGCCGAGGCCCTCACGAACGCCTTCATGGTCCCCGTGCGCCGACGTATGGAGGAGATAACGCAACGTGCGGTCGACCGGGGCGAGATCCCGCCGGTGGAGCACGCCGACCTGCTCGGCGACCTGGTGATCGGCCCCATGATGAGCAGGTTCTTCCTCACCCCCCTGCCGCCGAACCAGGTCGACGCCGCGACCGCGGCGGAGACCGCCGACCACATGCTGCCCTTCCTTCTGCGCGCCTTCGGACACGAGAGGCGCGGTTCGGACAAGTGACGCGCACGCCCGCCGGGTCAGCGGCCTACGAAGGCGGCCGGCGCCGGCGGGCGCGGGCCATTCCGTGGGCGACATCGCCCACGGAATGGCCATGCAGGTCGCCGGCGGCAGTCTCTGCCCCCTGTCCGTTCCGGAGCAGAGTGATGGGTCAGTTGTTCAGAAAGCTCAGGATGTGATCGGCGACCGGCTTGGGCTGCTCAAGGTGGAGGAAGTGTCCGGCACGGGGTACGACGACGCGTTCGAAGCCGTTCTTGAACGCGGCTTCCATGCCGTCGCTGAGCTCCACGGACATGCAGTTGTCGTCGGCCCCGTGGAGGTAGAGCGACGGGACGGTGATGGCGCCGCTTGCCCGGGCTTCCAGGGCTCGCGTCGCCTCATCGGCGGGGGGTGAGAACAGCTGGCGGTAGTAGCCCAGGGTCTCGGTCAGGACTCCTGGAGCACGGAAGGTTTCCTTGAGCGCGGCCCGCTCCGCGTCCGGCAGCTCGTAGCCGGGCGACCACTCCTGCCAGAGCCGGTCGATGAAGGCGAAGTCGTTGAGCTCGACGGCCGGCTCCGCCAGGGCCGTCTGGAAGAAGAACATGTACCAGCTGCGTCGCTGCTGGTCGCCGTTGGTGAGCCAGGCGGTGCGCAGTTGCGGCCCGTAGGGAACCGCCATGCCGACAAGTCTGCGGACGCGTGTGGCGTCGAGGCTCGCCGCCGCGTACGCCGCCCGGGCGCCGAGGTCGTGCCCGACGAGATCCGCCCGATCACGCCCGAGCGCTTCGATCAGATTCAGGACGTCCTGCCCGGTCGCCGACGCGCGATAGGAGCCGTCGGGCGCCGCGCCGGCGGGCCAGTATCCGCGCTGCGCGGGAGCGACCGCCCAGTAGCCGCCCTTTGCGAGGCTCTCGAGAATCCCCTCCCAGGAGCCGGCATGGTCGGGAAAGCCGTGGAGGCACAGGACGAGCGGCCCGCTCCCGGCCTCCAGGATCGGAACGTCCAGTCCGCCTGCCTGAATCGTCCGACGCCGGATACCGTCACCTGCAGAGGACCCATCTGCCGTCGAGTCCCTGCCGGACGGATGCGTCGGCGGTCGCTGTGTCTCGGGTGCCATGCGTTCAACCTCCAGGCCGCCTTCGCGGCGTCGCGGGCCGGCAGGACCGGCCGCGTAATGAGCCCTGATGTCTTCGAGTGCGGCCACGGCGACGTCACACGGGTTGGCCCTGGGGGGCGCTGCAGGGCGCGCCATCGGCCGTGGCCACGACAGAGCGCAGTGCCGCCACGCGTCGTACCGCGCCACATCTTCGCCGGAAACTCCCTCGTGGCGCAATAATCGTATGGCTTTCACTTATTTCACTTCAAGTGAATGTGATGCCCGCTACCCCCTCACCCTCTGACCCCCGGGCCCACCTCTGACCCAATCAGGAAAGGAGCAAATTTATTATGCCAATTTCAGAGATGAGGGCCCGTGTCACACAAACAGGCAGCACGGCCGCCGACGTCCCCCAGATCGACCGGACGAAGGCGTTCGACGCGCAGTCACCCGGAGGTACGGACACGCTGACGTGCCCGGTGGGCACGCAGGTTCTCGGGGTTGCCGCAGGTCTTGGTGGAGTGCCATACGCCGCTGTTGTTGCGGGAGCGGTCGAAGAATGCCGTTGTGCAGCGCGTATTGCGGCAGATCTTGAGTCGGCGCCAGGTGTCCGCCTGCTGAGCCCGGAACACCTCCAGGAGCACCAGGGCGGCCACATACCGCCAGCCCTGGCCGCGAGGCTCCAGGACGGCCCGGCCGTTGCGGTCCATCCGCACGGCCGCCGCCGCGACATGAACAGCGGGCGCAACGGTCTGGTCGTCGGCGTCCATGCCGTCGTCGTTGCGTGAGGCGAGAAGCCGCCGCAACTCGGCACGCAGGCCGCGCAGTTCCTCGAGATCGCTCTCGGTGAGATGCACCTGTGCGGCAGCCTGCTCCCTCTCCTGCGCCCAGCAGTCCAGCGCCTGATCGACCCAGGCCTGTGCGTCGGCGAGGCCGTCCAGGAGATCGGCCGCCCGGGGCCGGCCGGCGGGAATGGTGTTGAGCAGGTCGTGCACGAGCGCCAGCCCGGGCGGCGCCGGATCGACCTCGTACCGCGTGGACGCGGACCACACCATGACCCCGCCTCTCTTTCGCTGATCGTTCGGCTCTACCGACATGACCGTGACCGTTTGGCCACTGACTCAGGGTACGACACCCCTGCCCTCTTGAAGTGAAAGGAGCTAACATCGTAAGGTCCTTTCATCTTGATTGGTGACGCAGCCATACGAAGGGTGTCGCTCATGAGCTCGTCCGGCCCCCGGAGCCCCCAGGAGACTCCCCCTGCCACCGAGGGATGGGCGGCAGCAATCGCCGGCCAGGCGCCGTCGTCGCCCAGGTGCCCACCATCAGCGGCCACGAGCAGGGGCAGCGCCGCCTCCCGGCGGAGGACGCGACGACGCTGGAGGAGGGTTTCGACGAGGACGAACGGGCGGACCTGCGCGGTGAGCCGCCCGGCCGTCCTGCCCTGGCGAGCGATGACCTCACCGTCACCGTGCGCTCCACCCGGGCAGCACGCGGGTGGCCACTTCGCCCCGTGGAGCACGCAGTTTCCCATCGCCGCGCAGTCCGCTCCGGACTGGTTCCGCGAGCACCTCACCTGACCGACGGCGAGCACGCGCCGCCCCGAGCCAAGGAAGTTCCATGTCCGTTCTCACCCACTCCCTCGACGGCGACGTCGCCACGATCGTCCTGGACAACCCCCCGCAGAACCGCTTCGCCCCCGAGTTCGCCCAGGAGCTCAGCGACGCCGTCGACGCCATCACCCGCAGCCCGGCCCGCGCCGTCGTACTGCGGGCCGAGGGCCCCGACTTCAGTTACGGCGGCGACTTCCGCCCCTGGGTCGACGCCGACCGCACCAGCCTGCGGGCCGACTTCGAACACGCCCTGGCCGTGATCAACCGGTTCGAACAGCTCCCGATCCCGGTCGTGGCCGCGGTGCAGGGGCTGTGCTTCGGCGGAGGCTTCGAGCTCGCGCTGCGGGCCGACATCATCCTCGCCGGCGAAAGCGCCCGCTTCGGCCATCCCGAGCAGTCGCTCGGCATCATCACCCTCCTCGGCGGGATCCACCGCGTGGCCGAACGGGCCGGCCGGGCCCGCGCCTACGAATGGGCACTGACCTCCGAGCAGGTACCCGCCGCGGTCATGGCCGAGGCCGGCGTCATCAACCGCGTCGTCCCGGACGATGAACTCCGCGCCGCAACCGAGGCCTTCGCCCGCAAGATCGCCGCAGGCCCCACCCGGGCGCACGTCGTGCACAAGGCGCTGCTGCGCTCCTGGGCCACTGGCGGCATCCCCGCCGCCGACCAGCAGCTGTTCGACCTCGCCGTCCCGCTCTTCGAGACCGAGGACGTCAAGGACGGCCTGGCCTCCGCGGCCAAGGCCCTCAAGGAGGGGCGCCCCCGCCCCGTTCTGCCCTTCAAGGGCCGCTGACCCGAACCCTCCCCCACTTACCGAAGGACGCCACATGATCATCGACTCCGCCGACCTGGACGCGAAGTCCGCCTACAAGCTGCTCATCGGCAGCGTCATCCCTCGCCCCATCGCCTGGGTGAGCACCCTGTCCACCGAAGGCGTGGGCAACCTGGCCCCCATCTCCTTCTTCACGGTCGTCGGGCGCAAGCCGCCGCGGATCTCGCTGTCGTTCCAGCCGCGCTCGGACGGGGCCACACTCAAGGACAGCTTCGTCAACATCCGGGACACCGGCGAGTTCGTCACCAACATGGCCACCCTGCCGCAAATCGAGGGGCTGAACCGCAGCGCCTTCGAATTCGAGCCCGACGTCGACGAGTTCGACGCGGTCGGGCTGGAGAAGGAGCCGTCCGAAGCCGTCCGTCCGCCGCGCATCAAGGGCGCCCCCATCGCGTTCGAGTGCACCGTCGAGCACATCTTCTCGGCGCCCGACGGACTCAACAACATCGTCTGGGGCAATGTGGTGCGCTTCTACATCCAGGATGACCTCTATGTGGGCGGCCGGATCGACTTCGGTGCCATCGCTCCGGTGGGACGACTCGCCGCCGAATACACCCTGGTGAACAACGCGTTCGAGACACCGCTCGACCCCGCGGTGCTCCAGGAGCACTCCGGACGCCGGATGGAGCGCCTGGACCAGAAGGACACGTACTACTCACCGATCGACACGCCCCGCTGGTCGCCGTCCGGCTCCACCACCACCCTCGACTGAAAGCCAGGGTGGGGCGTGGTGACCCTGCCTGCCCGGAGCGGCTCGCCGATTGACCGACGTCTCGTCCTACTTCGCCAGACCTCACCCGCTCTCAATGAGGAGAGCACATGTCACGGAAGAACTCTTCCGAGAAGCTGGACGAGCAGAAAGACGACCCCGCATACGACTACGACGTGATCATCGTGGGTTCCGGCTTCGGCGGGTCCGTCACCGCCCTTCGGCTCACCGAAAAGGGCTACCGCGTGGGCGTGATGGAGGCGGGCCGCCGTTTCACGCCCGACTCGCTGCCCAAGCACTCCTGGGACATCAAGAACTACCTCTGGGCACCCAGGCTCGGCCTGTACGGCATCCAGCGCATCCATCCGCTGGGCAACGTCGTGGTACTGGCCGGCGCGGGCGTGGGCGGCGGTTCGCTCAACTACGCCAACACCCTCTACGAACCGCCCAAACCGTTCTTCGAGGACCCGCAGTGGAAGGACATCACCGACTGACAGGACGAGCTGACTCCGTACTACGACCAGGCCCGGCGCATGCTCGGAGTGCGGCTCAACCCGACGATGACCCCGTCCGACGTATACCTGAAGGCGGCCGCCGAGCGGATGGGCGTCGGCGACAGCTTCCACATGGCGCCGGTCGGCGTCTTCTTCGGCGACGGCGAGGACGCCGACGGCACGGCGAAGGCGCGACCGGGCGAGCAGGTGCCGGACCCCTACTTCGGCGGGGCGGGCCCGGCCCGCAAGGCCTGCACCGAGTGCGGCGCGTGCATGACCGGCTGCCGCCAGGGCGCGAAGAACACCCTTGTCCTTTGACGGCGAAGTTGGTCGGGTCGAAGTCGCTGACCTGCGCGGACCAACTTCGCTGTCAACGCAGTCGCGTGACGCTTCTTTCGGCCCGAACCCCCTGGCCGCCTGCGCCGACTGGGTTGGATGGCAAGGAACGTCACATGGAAGGCCAGCCTCTTGCAGTGAACCTGCGTCGGCCGCCCGCGGGCCGGTGTGGGCCTTCCCCTTTTGCCGGGGCGACGTACGTCCCGGCAGCGGTAGTTCCGCGCGATAGCGGGCTCACGCGGCGCTACGAGGTTCACGGCGCCGGTACGGCACCGATCTGCTGCATCACCCCGAGGAGATCGGGCTGGCCCCGTTCGCCGACGATCCGGCCGTCGGCCAGGTAGTAGAAGTTCATGGCCTGCACCGAGATCTTGTTGCTGCTCGCCGGGATCCCGAAGAATTCACCGTCGTGGGTTCCCCGCATGGTGAACCGTGCGGCCACGGTGTCGCCTTCGGTGACCGTCTCCTCCAGCGTCCACTGGACGTCGGGGAAGGCGCTGCGCATCATCCCGATGACTTCCATGTACCCATCGGGCCCCCGCAGTGGTTCCGGGTGGCTGGGTGCGTGGAACACCGCGTCCGGAGAAATGACCTCGCGGGCGAGATCCTCGTTGCCCGTGTTGATGAACTCGACGAAACGGTTCATCACTGACTCGGTGGACTGTGATGGCATCTTGCTGTGCCTCTCCAGAGACGTTTGGGCGGGTAGCTGCGAGCGTAACATCGAATCGATGTTCACATCGATTCGATGTTCGCGTGCGAAGATGGACTCATGCTGGAACTCGCGATACTCGGCTTCCTCGCCGAGGGACCCCTGCCTGGACACGAGCTGCGCCACCGCGTCTCACAGCTGACCGGTTACACGCGGCCGGTCAGTGACGGCAGCCTGTATCCGGCGATCAATCGCCTGACCAGGGCGGGCTTGATCGAGCGGCGCGCCGACCCGGCCGCGGGGGCGGCCCGGTACGTGCTCAGCCTGACCGCGGCCGGGCGGGCCGAAATGCTTCAGCGCCTGCGCAAGCCCGCCGACCACGAGATCACCGACTTCACCCGGTTCTACGTCGTCCTGGCCTTCCTCTCCCACCTGCCCGACGTGGCCGAACAGCACGCGGTGCTGCGCAGACGGCTGGAGTTCCTGGAAGAACCGGCGAGCTTCTTCTACGACAACGAGCGGCCCCTGCGTGCCGAGGAGATCGCCGACCCCTACCGGCGGGGCATGCTGCTCACCGCCCGCGCCACCAGCCGCACCGAACGGACCTGGCTGCGCGAGACCCTCGGGGAGGAACCGCCCGCATTCGACACCGCATGCACCGACAGCGATCCGCATGCGCCCGCCGCTCCCGCGAGCTGACTGTCCACGGAGGTACCCCCATGCTTGCTTCCTGGTACGACGACCAGGGCTCCGCCGCCGATGTCCTGCACGTCGGTGAACTCCCTGATCCCGTCCCCGGCCCCGGCGAGGTCCGCGTCCGCGTCACCGTCTCGGGCGTCAACCCCGGCGACACCAAGAAACGGCGCGGCTGGCTCGGCTCGTCCATGCCCTTCCCGCGGGTGATCCCGCACAGCGACAGCGCCGGAGTCATCGACGCCGTGGGCGCCGGAGTCGACGTCCACCGCGTCGGACAACGGGTCTGGGTATACGGCGCCCAGTCCTACCGCCCCTTCGGCACCGCCGCCCAGTACACCGTCGTACCCGACCACCAGGCCGCACCCCTGCCCGACCACCTCAGTGACGAGCTGGGCGCGAGCCTCGGCATCCCCGGCATCACCGCCCACCGCACCGTCTTCGCCGACGGCCCGGTCGACGGCCAACTGGTCCTGGTCCACGGAGTTCTCGGCGGCGTTGGCTCCCTTGCCGCCCAGCTCGCCCACTGGGCCGGCGCCACCGTGATCGCCACCGTCCGCCGCACCGCGGACCTCGACCGCGTCGACCCAGCCGTCACCCACGCCATCGCCCTGGACACTGGCGAGCCCGCCGCTGCCATCCGCTCGTACGCGCCACGGGGCGTCGACCGGATCATCGAGGTCGCGCTGTCTGACAACGCCGATCTCGACAACGCCGTCGCCGCCCAGGGGGCCGTCATCGCCGCCTACGCCACCCGCGCGGACCGCACTGAGATTCCCTTCTGGCCTCTGCTGTTCAACAACGTCACCCTGCGGCTGCTCGGCAGCGACGACTTCCCCGCCGAGGCCAAGCGCCAGGCCGCCCGCGACCTCACCTCCGCCGCCGCCGTCGGCGCCCTTACTTTCGCCGTCGGCGACTGTTACCCGCTGGACGACATCGCCAAGGCCCACGACCACGTCGACGCCGGCGGTGGCCACGGCCGCATCCTGGTCACCCTCCCCCAATAGCGCAGACCCGGAACACCGGCCCGTCACCAGCAACCCCCGTCTCATTGACGGCTACTGGATCGCTCACCTGACACGACTGAGTTCACTGTCAAAGAAGCCGAAACGACTGGGTTCGCTGTCAAGCGACTCGATTGGATGACAAGGGACAACCCTCAACGAGAACTGCCTTCACCTCGCTGAGAAGGCTGGCGCCGTCGTCCACCCCATGACAACCGTCGTGTCCGTCACGGACGACTCCCGCGACGGGTACACGGTCCGGGCTGTCCCGACGGAGCGCAAGAACAAGGGCCGGGGCCGGGCTTTCAAGGCCCGCCGGGTCGTCCTCGCGGCCGGCACGTACGGCACCCAGACCCTGCTGCACCGGATGAAGGAAGGCGGCCAACTGCCCCATCTCTCAGCGAGATTGGGGGAACTGACCCGCACCAACTCCGAAGCCCTGGTAAGCGTGCACGCCAGCAGCCGACGCCACCGCGAAATTGTCGGCGAGCAGGGCGCCGACTTCACTCATGGGGTCGCCATCACGTCCTCGATCCACCCCGACGACAACACCCACATCGAACCCGTCCACTGTGGCAAGGGACCGAGCCTGATGGGTCCGGGATTCGTCTTCCAAGTCCCCTGCGCCGAAGGCTCGTCGAGGGTTTGGGGCTGGCTGGTCAACATGGCGAGACACCCGCTGCTCACGGCCCGCTCGCTCTCGAACCGGCGCTGGTCCGAGCGGCGATCATCGGCCTGGTCATGCAGTCCCTGGACAACTCCCTGACGAGCTATCTGAAGCCGCAGGGCATGGGAAAGGGCCTGTTGATGACTCGGCAGGGCCATGGCAGCCCCAACCCCAAGCAGATCAGGGCGGCTTCGGAGGCCGCCTCCGTCATCGCCGCCGACCGGGCACTTCCTGGGCGGCTGCCCCATCGGCGACTCCCCCGAGAGGGGCGTGATCGACCCGTATCACCGGCTGTACGGCCACCCCGGCATCCTTGTCGTCGACGGCGCGGCCGTCTCGGCGAACCTCGGCGTCAACCCGTCCCTCACGATCACGGCCCAGGCCGAGCGGGCGATGTCGTACTGGCCCAACAAGGGCGAGAGGGACCCGCGTCCGGCGCCAGGAGCAGCGTACGAACGGCTGAAGCCCGTGGCACCCAGACACCCGGCCGTCCCGTCGGAGGCTTTCGGTGCACTGAAACTGCCGTTCCTGGGGATGCCGGCGGTGCCGCCGAAGGAGTCGTCACCCAGCACAACGCGCACGGCGCCCGCCGAAGACCGTGCGGTGGGAGCTTAGGAACCATCCGCGCATCCAGAAGCCGGCGGCTCCCGCTGGGGCAGTTCAACCCTGGCCAGGTCACTTCTCTTGGTTGCGGACGTTGTTGATGGCCGCTTGAAGTTGGAGCCACATCGGATCTGTTGCCGATGCCGTGTCGATGGTTGCCAGATCGTCTGAATCCCAGGTGGCGACTCCGTCAGTGAGAACCAGATCGGTCTCCAGAGAGGCATCGTCGGGAAGTTCGGAAGTTGCGTCCAAGAAGGCTGTCACTGCGGCCCGAGGCGCGGCGTCGTTCGCGCCTTCAGCCTTGGTGGAGACGGTGTCCACGGGCAGAAGCACGACGTCACCCGCGTTGCCGGCGATGACGAGTTCACCCGTCGCCGTGCGGCCCAGCGCGGAGATCGGGGAGCCTCCCAGCACGTCGTGCTCCATCGCGGCTGGACCCTCGATGTCGACCTCGATGAGTGTCCCTGTCGGAGTTCCGACCCAGAGCACGCCGGGTCGGGTTCCGAAGGCGATGTTGTGGCGTGACCAGGCGCGCATCTGGTCGAGCCACTCTTGTGGATATGGGTAACCCGGGCTGGGTTCGCCGAGAGATGTCGTGAAGACACGGCGGAGTGAGGGGAACTCAAAGACGTCCAGTGAGTTGCCGTACGCGTTGCCCCGGATCGCCAGATGGCGTCCGTCGGGGCTGAAGATCGGGGTCTCGTAGCCGTCGGCGTCCAAGATCGATGCGTGTCGCAGCAGGCGCATCGCCGCTGGCGCGGCGTCGAGACCGACCCGGGCGAACAGCACGAGCGTCGCTCCCTGATCGCTGGCGAGCGTGGCCACCAGCCCGCCGCCCGGATGCTCCGTGACGCCTGTGTCCCAACGTGGGCCGGCAGTAACGGTTCCCGAAGCGAGGTCGAGGACATCCGAGCGTTCCCATGCGTCGTCTTCACCGTCTGATGACGGCGATGCCCACAAGGTGTGACCGTCCGGGCTGAACGCCAGGCTGTCGTAGCCGGCAGCGGGCGGCACGTTGTCCAGTGCGGTCGGTCCGGAGGGTTTCCACTGCACCACTTTGCCTTCACTGGCCACCATGAGCAGCGGCTGCTCGGGATGCCATGTCACGGCGGGTGTCCGTTGGGATCGTTTCCGTCCGAAGGCCTCGCCGTAGACAGCTGAGTCGGCGCCGACTGAACCGAGTTCGCGCAGCTGCCCCGCGTCGCAGGTCCAGATGCTGAGCGCAGGACGTCCCGAATCCAGGCAGGCGAACAGCGGAAGCCGTGGATGGCAAACCAACCGCTCGACGGGGTGCCCACCATTGATCCGCGTGCGTGCGACGACCTCGACATCAGTCATCCTGACACCGTAGTTCCCGGTGATCCAGGGTCAATATCGTGGTGGGTCCTTTCCTGCGGGTGTGCTCAGACACGGGCAAGCGTCAGCCGGCCAGCGTCTTCTCCCGCGGGTGTGCTGCGATCGCCATCGGGCTTCCCCCGGGGTGCGGGGAAGTAGCCGGGAGGCAAGGAAACCTTCCGGGAAGACGACGGGTCAGCGTACGCCTGCCGTGTCGAGCAGGGTGACCACTGTGGGGGCGACGAGTCCCGTCATCGTGTCGGCACCGATTCCCGCGCGGGCGCTGGCGCCGTCGAAGACCAGGATCAGCTGCCGGGCCAGCAGGTCAGGGTCGCTCGCGCCGCCCTGTTCGGCCTCGGTACGGAAAAAAGCCGTCAGATTCGCCTTGATCCGGTGTGCCACCTGGCTCGCCGAGTGACTCTGGTCCTTCAACTCGATCTGCACAGACAGGTACGGGCAGCCCAGGAAGTCGGGCGCGCCCGCCTGCGACTCCAGTTGCTCGAAGACGTGCAGGATCCGCTCGCGGGGGCAGCGGCCGTCGGCCGCCGAGGGCAGGAGCCCGGCCACAAAGGCGGAGGCGCGCTCATTGAGGCTTGCTGCCAGCAGATCGTCCTTGCTCTCGAACAGCTGGTACATGGAGCGCTTCGACAC
>NZ_JBMNDS010000093.1:0-38791 GCF_052543295.1 Streptomyces sp. SAS_270 | reverse complement strand
GCCAGCTCCGCCGACCGCACGCTCTGGCGGCCGCTGCCGGGCACCGGGAACGCGACGTCCGCGGCGGAGGACTCCTCGGCGGCCGCGGCCCCGAGCCGTTCCCGCACCAGCCCGCCGAGAGCGCCGGACACACCGGTCACCAGAATCATGAAATGCCTCCGTGCGATACGTGGTTGCTTCACTGGTGACGACAGCTTCACCGCGCCCAGCGGATCGCATAAGGAGGCACTTCCATGACCGTCACGCACACCGCGGTAACCCCGCAGGTCAACGGGCCGTGCGGGGACGACGACTGCGGGATTCGCGACGTGCTGGACCGCATCGGGGACAAGTGGTCGGTCCTGGTGGTCCTCGAACTCGCCAAGGGCGTACGCCGGTTCCGCGAACTCCAGCGCGCGATTCCGGGCATCTCACAGCGGATGCTCACGGTGACGACGCGCCGGTTGCTCCGCGACGGCCTGGTGCACCGCACCGTCCGCCCGACGATCCCGCCCCGGACCGAGTACCGGCTGACTCCCACCGGCGAGAGCCTCGCCGGGGCCATCGCCGACCTTGCCGACTGGTCCCGTACCCACAAGGCCGCGATCACCGCCGCCCGCGCCCGCTGGGACGCGCAGCAGCCGGAGGACGCGGCCTGAGCCGGTGTCCTGGCCGATGTCCTGGCAGATGTCCTACTTGAGCTGGCCGAGCCCCTTCTGCAGATCCTCCAGGTTCATGATCGGGCAGACCTCGACCGTGGCGTTGAGGTTGGTGAAGAACGGCTCTCCGACGGGTGGGAGCTCGGAGCTCTCCTGCATGTCGAAGACCAGGAGGATGGTGCGCCGACCGCCCAGGGGGCCGAAGTAGGCGGCCTCCGGCTTGATGCGGTCCATCGTTTCCTTCAGCAGGTCCGGCATCTTTCCGCCCTGCAGAACCTCGTTCGCCTTGTCCGGGTCCAATGTCGCCTTGAGCAACACGCGCATCGCACTCACCTTCTCCTGACGGACGCACGCATACGCACACAGAGGTGCACGTTTCAGCCTATGCTCCGCCATCGCCGCACGCCCACTTGTGGGGGCGTGCGGCGGAGCAGTGCCTAGAACACCGGCGTGCCGTTCTGCGTCAGCTTCCAGTTGGCGGCTGCGAAGTCCGCCGGGTCGAGGGCGCCCTTGGCCGTCACGTAGTCGATCATCAGTTGACGGATCTGGTCCGTCGAGCTGTACGCGATGTCGGCCGAGGCGATGTGCGGGTAGCCGCTGCCGCCGTTGGCGCGGTAGTTGTTGACGGCGACGACGAAGACCTGGTCAGCCGTGACGGCCGCGCCCTTGTAGGAGAGGTTCTTGATGCGGGAGCCCTCCGGCTGCGCGATGTCGATGTCGTAGTCGACGCCCGCGGCCGTGTCGTACATGTAGTCCCAGAAGCTGTTGGCGTTCGTCACGGTCGCCGTGTCGACCTTCGTGCCGGACGGGACCTGGTGGTAGTACTTCGCCGCGTACTCCAGGTAGTCCTTGAGCTGGGCGCCGGTGAGCTTCTTGCCGTACAGGGTGTTGTCGTAGATGTAGAGGCCCGCGACGTCGCGGATCGTGACGTCGCCCTGCGGGATGTCGGCGGTGCGGCTGAAGGGCGCGGCGACGGAGATCAGCGGGAGCGCGGCGTCGGCCGTGGAGAGGCCGGCCGCGACCGCCTTCGCCTGGACCAGGTGGATGAAGTCCATGATCGGCACGTCCTTCCAGCAGGACTCGGCGGCGGAGAGGTCCGCCGTGCAGGTGCCGACCGGTGTGTTGACGTACTTCACGACCAGGTCGTGGTCGGCCTTGAGGAGGCCCGTGATCTCCGCGTCCTCCTCGACCGTGTTGCTGTTGAGGGTCTGCGCCTTGGTGCTGGTCACCTTCCACTGCCCGTGGACGAGTTCGAGCTCGAAGTCGAAGACGGTCAGACGCATGCCGTAGCAGTACGGCTCGGAGAGGACGACGTCCTTGCCGGTCTCCTTGTTGGTCACCGTGTAGGAGGAGACCTCGGTGTGCGTGTGACCGACCAGGATCGCGTCGATGCCGGGGACCTGCTCGGCGACGAGGTTCGACGCGTTCTCGACGTACGGGAGTTCACTGCCGTACGACGAACTGCCGTCCAGGCCCGAGTGATCGGTGAGGAAGACGACGTCGCAGCCGAGGGCGCGCAGCCGCGGAACGTACTTCTTCGCCTGCTCGACGAGGCCCGGGAACACCATCTTCCCGGCGACGTTGTCCTTGTCCCACAGGGCGATGCCGGGGTTCGTCAGGCCGAGGATGCCGACCTTGATGTCGGGGGCGCCGGGCACACAGATCCGCTTCACGGTGTACGGGTGGAAGGCGGGGCGGAGCGTCTTCGCGTCGAGGGCGTTGGCGCCCAGGAGGGGGAAGTGGCACTGGCTCTCGAACTTGCGGAGCGTGTCGATGCCGTAGTTGAACTCGTGGTTGCCGAGCGCGGCGGCGTCGTACTTCATGGCGTTCATCGCGACCGCCATGGGGTGCTTCGGGCCCTTGTGGCCGTCGGTTCCCGTGATGGGGTCGACCTTCGCGTAGTAGTACGCGAGGGACGTGCCCTGGATGATGTCGCCCGCGTCGACGAGGAGTACGCGGTGCTCGCCCTTGGCGGCGCGCTGCTGCTTGATGAGCGTGGCGACGCGCGCGACGCCCACGGAGTTGCCCGCCTTGTCCTGGTACGCGGCGTCCGTGTAGTAGTCCCAGTCGAAGACATGGCTGTGCAGGTCCGTGGTGCCCAGGATGGAGAACGACCAGGTGCGGGGCCTCCGCGTGTGGTTCTCGTGCTGCGTTCCGGGCTGCGTCGCGGCCTGCGCGGGCGTCGCGCCGACGGCTCCTGCCACGGCGACGGCCGCACCGGTGGCTGCCGACTTCTGCATGAACTCCCGGCGGTCCATGGGGTTGACGGGCATACGGGTCTCCTGGGACTGGCGTTTCGCGGGCAGAGGGATGAGCCTGGCGGGACTACACGCGTAGATCCTGGCCCCGCCCCCGCCCGTCCGGAACCAGGAACAGGCCATGTCCGGGTCAAGTCTCTGCGAAGCGCCCCACGCGAACGCCCCCGGGCGGCCGAAGCCGCCCGGGGGCGCACATGAGTCGCCGTACGGCCATCCCGCCGTACCGCCCTACCGTCCTACCGCCGTGCTAGATGAACGAGTTGATCTCGATCGTCTCGTCGCGGCCCGGGCCCACGCCGATCGCGGAGATCGGGGCGCCGGACATCTCCTCCAGGGCCTTCACGTAGTCCTGGGCGTTCTTCGGGAGGTCCTCGAACGTCTTGGCCTTGGTGATGTCCTCGGACCAGCCCGGGAGGGTCTCGTAGATCGGCTTCGCGTGGTGGAAGTCGGTCTGGGAGTACGGGAGTTCCTCGACGCGCTTGCCGTCGATCTCGTACGCCACGCAGACCGGGATCTCCTCCCAGCCGGTGAGCACGTCGAGCTTCGTCAGGAAGAAGTCCGTCAGGCCGTTCACACGGGTCGCGTAGCGGGCGATCACCGCGTCGAACCAGCCGCAGCGGCGGTCACGGCCGGTCGTCACACCACGCTCGCCGCCGATACGGCGCAGCGCCTCGCCGTCCTCGTCGAACAGCTCGGTCGGGAAGGGACCGGAGCCGACGCGGGTCGTGTACGCCTTGAGGATGCCGATGACCCGGCTGATCTTGGTCGGGCCGACACCCGCGCCGGTGCACGCGCCACCCGCGGTCGGGTTCGACGACGTCACGAACGGATACGTGCCGTGGTCGATGTCGAGAAGCGTGCCCTGGCCGCCCTCGAAGAGGACCACCTTGTCGTCCTCGAGCGCCTTGTTCAGGATCAGAACCGTGTCCGCGACGTACGGCTTCAGCCGGTCCGCGTAGCTCAGCAGCTCCTCGACGACCTGCTCCACCTCGATGGCGCGGCGGTTGAAGACCTTGGTGAGGAGCTGGTTCTTGCCGTCGAGCGCCGCTTCGACCTTCTGCGTCAGGATCGACTCGTCGTAGAGGTCCTGGATGCGGATGCCGACGCGGTTGATCTTGTCCGCGTACGTCGGGCCGATACCGCGCCCGGTCGTGCCGATCTTGCGCTTCCCGAGGAAGCGTTCCGTCACCTTGTCGACGGTGACGTTGTACGGCGTGATGACGTGAGCGTTTCCGCTGATCAGGAGCTTGGACGTGTCAACGCCTCGCTCGTTCAGTCCGTTCAGCTCGGAGAACAGGACCGACGGGTCGACGACGACTCCGTTTCCGATCACCGGAGTGCACTCCGGCGTGAGGATTCCGGAAGGGAGGAGGTGGAGGGCGTACTTCTGATCGCCAACGACTACCGTATGGCCGGCGTTGTTGCCGCCCTGGTAGCGCACCACATAGTCCACGGATCCACCGAGCAGGTCGGTGGCCTTTCCCTTGCCTTCGTCACCCCACTGAGCACCGAGCAGCACAAGTGCGGGCACAGGCGTACACCCCTTCCGGGCGGGGCATGTCCAAGGTCGGGGACGTACGCGGCTGAACATGTGTACGGCTGCGTACGCCGGCGACCACCTTTGGCCGCGACCGTCGGACCGGATGCCCCGGAATAGACGAAGCCCCTGGCGCAATAGCGCAAGGGGCTCTTGCACAAAGATGCTACCCGAGGAAGCGAGGCATGACCGAGGTGGCGGCTTCCGACCAGCTTCTGGTGGTCATCGACCCGGTCGCCCGTCGCAGTGACGGTGAGTCGGTACGGATCGCAAAAGACGTGCTCAGCGCGGGTGCGAGCGCCAAAGTGTGCCTCCCCGAGGGGCCCGAGGAATTCGCCCGCGCACTGGCCCGAAGAGGGTCGAGACGGCCTGTCGTGGTGGGCGACGACCGGGCTCTGCTGCGCGCGGTGGCCCTGCTGCACCGACGGCGGGAACTCGCCACGTGCGGGCTGTCCCTCGTGCCCGTCGGGGGTGCGCTCTCGCTGGCGCGCGCCCTGGGGGTGCCCACGGGAGCCGTGGCGGCGGCCCGGGCTGTCCTCGACGGGACGGAACGGCGGCTGGACCTGCTGGTGGACGACAGCGACGGGGTGGTGCTGGGGGCGCTGCGGATACCCGCGGCGACCGTTCCGGCGCCGGTGGGGGCCGCGGAGAGGGCGCCCGCGGGTCCCGGGCATCCGTGGCTGCGTACGTGCCAGTCGCTCGTGCGCACGCTGGCCGCGCGGCCGGCGCGGGTGGCTTCCGTCCCCGGGCCCGGGGGCGGGTCCCGGTCGGTCCGGCTGCGCGTCGAGGTCGACGGCGTGACCGTGGTCGACCTCGATCAGCCCGTGGAGGCCCTGTCGGTGACGCCGGGGGCCTCGGGAGGCGCGGAGGTCGAGATCCACCCGCTGTCCGTGGGCGCGGCCGCCTCCCCCCTGCTGGCCGTCGGGAAGCGCGTCACCGTCTCCGGGCCGGACTTCCGCTACCGGGCGGACTCGGTGATCAGCGGGCCCGTGCGGACCCGGACGTGGACGGTGCGCGAGGGGGCCTGGGGCCTCACGCTGCCGGGCTGAGCGTCGCGTGGCGACCGCGGCCCGGGGTCGCGACACCCATCCCAAAGGTCTACGAGACAAATATTTAACGCCGATACCTTTACGCCGACTCATTCACCCAGGAGGATTCCGGCTCAGGCGGACACACTGAGCGCAGCAGGAAGGGTGCCACTCCATGGCCGTACAAGAGGACCTGGTCCCCGGAGCCGGAGAGGCGGCGGACGCTTCCGAAGGGGCGCCCGGAAACACCGTTCACCGGCTCAAACCGAACGCCATCGGCCTGCTCGGCGTGGTCTTCATGGCGATCGCCACCGCCGCGCCGATCACCGCCATGACAGGGAACGTGCCCTTCATGGTCTCCGCCGGAAACGGCATCGGCGCCCCGGCGAGCTATCTCGTCGCAATGGTCGTCCTGGCAATCTTTGCGGTCGGCTTCACCTCGATGGCGAAGCACATCACCTCCACGGGCGCCTTCTACGGCTTCATCTCCTACGGTCTCGGCCGCACCGTGGGCCTCGCTTCGGGACTGCTCGCGACCTTCGCGTACGTCGTCTTCGAGCCGGCCCTGATCGGCATCTTCTCGACCTTCGCGACCACCACCCTCAAGGACCAGACCGGGCTCGACATCCCGTGGTGGGCCTTCGCGGTCCTGATGCTCGCGATCAACTCGGTGGGCACCTGGTTCGGCGTCTCGGTCGCCGAGAAGCTGCTCGTCGTGCTGCTGGCCACCGAGGTCACGGTCCTCGCCGCGATGGCGGTGTCCGTCGCCGCGCACGGCGGCGGCCCGAACGGCTTCACCTTCGGCCCGGTCAACCCGGTCAACGCCTTCAAGGGCACCAGCGCCGGCCTCGGCCTCTTCTTCGCGTTCTGGTCGTGGGTCGGCTTCGAGTCGACGGCGATGTACGGCGAGGAGTCCCGCGACCCCAAGAAGATCATCCCCAAGGCGACGATGATCTCGGTCCTCGGCGTCGGCGTCTTCTACGTCCTCGTCTCCTGGATGGCCATCACCGGCAACGGCGAGGCCGACGCGGTGAAGGCCGCCTCCTCCGCCAACCCGCTCGCCCTCTTCTTCAACCCCACCGAGCGCTACGTCGGCCACTGGGCCGTCGACGTCATGCAGTGGCTGATGATCACCGGCTCGCTGGCCTGCGGCATGGCCTTCCACAACTGCGCCGCCCGCTACATGTACGCGCTCGGCCGCGAGGGCGTACTGCCGTCCCTTCAGCGCACCATCGGCCGCACCCACCCACGGCACGGCTCCCCGCACATCGCGGGCATCGTCCAGTCGGTCATCAGCGCCGTCCTGATCGGCGCGTTCTGGATCGCCGGCAAGGACCCGTACACCGGCACCTACGTCCTGCTCGCCATCCTCGGCACCATGGCGATCCTGGTCGTGCAGGCCGTGTGCTCGTTCGCGGTGCTCGCCTACTTCCGCAGGAACCACCCCGAGAGCCGGCACTGGTTCAGGACGTTCACCGCCCCACTGGCCGGCGGGATCGCGATGCTCGCGGTGGTCGTCCTGCTGGTGTCGAACATGGGGGTCGCGGCCGGCACGGAGTCCGGTTCGCTGGTCCTGCGGGCGACCCCGTGGATCGTCGCGCTGATCGCGGTGGGCGGACTCGTGTACGCCACCTATCTGAAGCGGCGCCGACCGGAGCGGTACGCGCTGCTGGGGCGGACGGTGCTGGAGGAGACGAAGGAGCGGTAGGGCACGGCGGGGCGTGCCCGCGGCCTCAGGAAGAGCCGAACAGTCTCTCGCGTTCGACGCGCCAGCGGCCCATCATCTCCTGGACCTCGCCCCCCATGAACTCGAAGAAGGCCAGCGTCTCGGCGAGCCGGCGCCCCGCGGGGGTGTCGGCTCCCAGGGCGACCACCCCGTCACGCAGCCCGTCCTCCCAGCGCTTGATGATGGCCTCGCGGTTGGTGATCGCCTCGTACCACTGATCGCTGTGCACCCGGTAGCGCTCCCGGCGCGAACCGGGCTCCCGCTCCCGTGAGACCAGATGCACCTGCGCCAGATAGCGCACCGCCCCGGACACCGCGGCGGGGCTGATCCGCAACTGCTCGCCCAGCTCGGTCGAGGTGAGCGCCCCGGTGTCGGACGCGAGCAGCGCGGCGAACACACGCGCGGGCATCCTCGGCACGCCCGCTTCGACCAGCTGCGCCGCGAAGTGCTCGACGAACCGCGAGACCGACTCCGGGTCGCGCCCCGCCTTCGATTCCGTCATGGCCCCACCCTATCCGGCATTCATACGCTTCCTTAACTTCACAAATTTCTGAAAGAAGCGTACGTTCCGAAGCATGACGAAGGCAATCACCGTCTCCGGACTGCACAAGTCGTTCGGCAAGACGCACGCCCTGGACGGCCTCGACCTGGACGTCGAGACCGGTGAGGTCCACGGCTTCCTCGGCCCGAACGGCGCCGGCAAGTCCACCACCATCCGCGTCCTGCTCGGCCTGCTGCGCGCCGACTCGGGCGCGGCGCAGCTGCTGGGCCGCGACCCATGGGCCGACGCGGTCGAACTGCACCGCCGGATCGCCTACGTCCCCGGTGACGTCACCCTGTGGCGCAACCTCTCCGGCGGCGAGGTCATCGACCTGTACGGGCGGCTGCGCGGCGGGCTCGACACCGGGCGCCGCGCCGAGCTGATCGAACGCTTCGAGCTGGACCCCACCAAGAAGGGCCGCACGTACTCCAAGGGCAACCGGCAGAAGGTCGCCCTCGTCGCCGCCTTCGCCTCGGACGTCGACCTGCTGATCCTGGACGAACCGACGTCGGGCCTCGACCCGCTGATGGAGGAGGTCTTCCAGCGCTGCGTCGAGGAGGAGCGCGACCGCGGCCGCACGATCCTGCTCTCCTCCCACATCCTCAGCGAGGTCGAGGAGTTGTGCGACCGGGTCAGCATCATCCGCCGGGGCGTCACCGTCGAGACGGGCTCGCTCGCCGACCTGCGCCACCTGACGCGGACGAGCGTGACCGCCGAACTCGCGGGCGCCCCCAACGGGTTGGCGCGGCTGCCGGGCGTGCACGACCTGGACGTACAGGGCCGTCGCGTCCGGCTCCAGGTCGACACGGACAAACTCGACGCCGTACTGCGGTCGTTGACCGACTCGGGCGTACGGTCCCTGACGTCGAAGCCGCCGACCCTGGAGGAGCTGTTCCTGCGTCACTACCAGGACGAGGAGGTGGCGGCGCGATGACGTCCCTCGTGGGCACGGGGGTGCTGCTGCGCTTCAACCTGCGCCGTGACCGGGTGATGATCCCGGTGTGGGTGGCGGTGAACGCCCTGATGGTCCTCTCCATGCCGAACACGCTGAAGGGCCTGTACGGCACCGAGGCCGAGCGCACCGACCTGCTGCACCAGGTCGCCACCAACTCCTCCTTCCGCTCCCTGATCGGCCCCGTCTTCGGCGACTCCCTCGGCGCCCTCACCGCCTGGCGCGTCGGCGTCTACGCGGGCGCCCTCGCCGCGGTCACCGGCCTTCTGGTCGTCGTACGGCACACCCGCGACGAGGAGGAGAGCGGCCGGCAGGAGCTGATCGCCTCCGCCGCGGTGGGGCGGCGCGCCTCGCTGACGGCGGCGCTGGGGGCGGCCGCGGTCGCGAACGCCGTCCTGGCCCTGCTGATCACGGCCGGGCTGGCCGGGCAGGGGTCGGCGGGCGCGCTGGCCTTCGGGCTCGGGATCGCGGGCGTCGGCGCGGTGTTCGCCACGACGGCGGCGATCGTCGCGCAGTTCACGCAGAGCGCGCGGCTCGCGCGCGGGCTCACGGCCGCGGTCCTGGGCGCCGCCTTCGTGCTGCGCGCGGCGGGCGACTCGGCGACCGACGACGGCTCGTCCGTGCTGACCTGGCTGTCGCCGCTCGGCTGGCTGGAGAACCTGCGGCCGTACGCGCACGAACGCTGGTGGGTGCTCCTGCTGTTCGCGGCGGCCGTGCTGATCCAGGGCGCGGTGGCGTACGCGCTCGCCGGGCGCCGGGACGTCGGTATGAGCTTCATGCCCACCCGGCCCGGACCTGCCGTCGGCCGCCTCGGCACGGCGGCGGCGCTGGCCTGGCGGCTGCAGCGCGGGAGCGTGCTGGGCTGGAGCATCGGCTTCTTCCTCGCCGGGGTGGTCTACGGCGGCCTGACGGAGGGCGCGGCCGATCTGGTCGGCGACAACAAGAACGCCCGAGAGATCTTCGAGCGGATGGGCGGTCACAGCGGCCTGACGGACGCCTTCCTCGCCTCGATGGTCGGGATGCTCGGGCTGGTCGCCGCGCTGTACGTCGTCGGCTCCGTCCTGCGGCTGCACGGCGAGGAGACGTCCGGGCGGGCAGAACCCGTGCTGGCGAACGCGGTCGGGCGGCTGCGTTGGGCCGCCGGGCATCTGGTGATCGCCTTCGGCGGCGCCTTGCTGATCATGCTGCTCGCGGGCCTGGGCTTCGCGGTCGGATACGGCAAGGAGGCCGGGCCGATCCTGGCCGCGTGCCTCGTACAGGTCGCCGGGGTCTGGGTCGTCGGCGGGCTCGCGGTGCTGCTGCACGGGATTGCTCCGCGGGGGGCGACGGCGGCGTGGGGCGTGGCCGGGGCGGTCCTGCTGATCGGCTGGGTGGGTCCCGCCCTGGACGCTCCCCGGGCGGTGCTGGACCTGTCGCCCTTCGGCCACCTCCCGAAGCTGCCGGGCGGGGCGATGCAGTGGCAACCCGTGCTGGTCCTGCTCGGGCTCGCTGCGGTACTGGTGGCGGGCGGACTGGCGGGTCTGCGGCGCCGCGACCTGACGACCTGACCGGCGCGGGAACCCCGAAGCGGCCCCCGTACGTCTCTCCCGGGCATGGGACAACGTACGGAGGCCGCCGCCGGCTGTCTGATCGCGGCCGTCGGCGCGGGCGCGGGGCTCGCGGTGTGGGCCGTCGACGTCCGCAAGCGGCTCTGGCGGTTCGAGCAGGCACCCGATTGGCGCGTGCTCTACGCCGAACTGCCGCTGGCGGTCCTCGGCGGAACCGCCGCCGCCCTGGGCGTCTGGGCCCTGCTCCGGCGGCTCAGACCGCGACGCTGAGCCCCTCAAGGCCCCGGATCACGAAGTTCGGCTTGCGTCCCGGCTCCGCCGCCAGGCTCAGCGTCGGGGCCTTCGTCAGCAGAGCCGTCATGGAAGCCGCCAGCTCGATACGGGCCAGGGGCGCGCCGATGCAGTAGTGGATGCCCGCGCTGAAGGAGATGTGCGGGTTGTCGGCGCGCGTCAGATCCAGGCGCTCGGGGTCCTGGAAGACCTCGGGGTCGTGGTTGGCGGAACCGAAGAGCATCGCGATCTCGGACCCGCGCGGGATCGTCGTCCCGGCGATCTCGATGTCGTCCAGCACCCAGCGCTCGAAGAGCTGAAGCGGGGTGTCGTAGCGCATCAGCTCCTCCACGGCGGACGGGACGAGGGTGTGGTCCGCGCGCAGGGCCGCCAGCTGGTCGGGGTGGCGGAACAGCGTCCACCAGCCGTTCACCGTCGAGTTCACCGTCGCCTCGTGCCCCGCGTTCAGCAGCAGGACACAGGTGGAGATCATCTCCTGCTCGGTCAGCCGGTCGCCCTCGTCGTACGCCGCGATCAGCCCCGAGATCAGGTCCTCCCCCGGCTCCTTGCGGCGGACCTCGATCAGCTCCCGCAGGTACTCGCTGAACTCGACCGACGCCCGCACCGCCCGCGCCGCCGTCTCCTCGGAAGGGTTCAGCTCGTACATCCCGCAGATGTCCGCCGACCACGGCCGCAGCGGCGCCCGGTCGGACTCCGGGATGCCCAGCATCTCCGCGATCACCGCGACCGGCAGCGGCTCGGCGACATCGGTCAGCAGATCGCCGCCGCCCGCCTCGACCAGCCCTGCCACCAGGTCGTTCGCCAGCTTGTACACATACGGCTTGAGCTGCTCCACCGTCCGCGGTGTGAACGCCTTCGACACCAGCCGCCTGATGCGCGTGTGGTCCGGCGGCTCCAGGTCGAGCATCCCGTGGTCGTTGAGCACATGGAACGGCTCCTGCTCCGCCGGCGGCGCCGTCCGCCCGAAGTCCTCGTGTGTGAACCGGTGCTGGTAAGTCCGCCCCAGCCGCCGGTCCCGCAGCAACGCCGACACGTCCGCGTGATGCGGGACGAGCCACTGCCCCGTCGGCTCGTAGTAGTGCACGCGGCCCTGGGCACGCAGCTCGGCATAGGCGGGGTACGGGTCGGCGAGGAACGCAGGGTCCCAGGGATCAAAGGCTGCCATGACCGGACGCTAGCCCGAGCCGCCCCTCGCTGACCAGGGGTGTCTCGCGGCGCGGCCCTCTCGTCATCCCACCGGCGGGAGACGACACGGGCTCCTCACCCCGGCGTGACCAGTCGCGCCTCGTACGCGAACACCGCCGCCTGCGTGCGGTCCCGCAGGCCCAGCTTCACCAGGATGCGGCTGACATGGGTCTTGATGGTGGACTCGGCGACGAACAGCCGCTCCGCGATCTCCGCATTGGACAGCCCTTGCGCGATCAGCACCAGCACCTCCGTCTCCCGCTCGGTCAGGTCCCCGTACGCCGCCTGCGCCGCGGCCGGGAACCTGGGCACGTCGCCGAGCTTGGAGAACTCCGTGATGAGGCGCCGGGTCACGGACGGCGCGAGCAGCGCCTCCCCGGCCGCCACCACCCGTACGCCGTCGGCGAGCTGGCGTGCCGAGGCGTCCTTGAGCAGAAAGCCGGAGGCCCCCGCGCGCAGCGCCTGGTACACGTACTCGTCGAGGTCGAAAGTGGTCAGCACGAGGACCTTCGCACTGCTGTCCGCCGCGACGATCTCCCGGGTGGCCTCGATACCGTTCAGCTCCGGCATGCGGATGTCCATCAGGACGACGTCCGGTGCGAGTTCCCGCACCCGCTCGACCGCCTCCCTTCCGTTGACCGCCTCGCCGACCACCTCGATACCCGGCATCGCGCCGAGCAGCACCGAGAACCCCTCGCGGACCATCATCTGGTCGTCGGCGATCAGGACGCGGATGGTGCCGTCCGTGGTGCCGTCCGTCATGCGGACTCCTCCGTCTCCGGCGCGGGCACCGGCAGGAACACCGTCACCTCGTACCCCCCGTCGTCCGTCGCCGCGGTCGTCATCTCGCCGTCCAGCATCACCACCCGCTCCCGCATACCGGTCAGGCCGTGGCCGGCGCCGGGTGACGGCTTCACCAGGCCCCGCGCAGGGCCGTTGACTATGCGCAGGCCGAGTCCGCCGAGCACGTAGCCGATCTCGACGCGAGCACCGGCGCCGGGCGCGTGCCGCAGGCTGTTGCTGAGGGCCTCCTGGACGATGCGGTACGCCGACAGCTCCACGCCCTGCGGCAGCTCGCGTATCGCCCCGGTGACCACCTTGTCCACGGCGAGGCCCGCGTCACGCACGTTCTCCAGGAGCCGGTCGAGGTCGGCGAGCGTGGGCTGCGGGGCGTCCGGGGCCTCGTAGTCCTCCGCCCGGACGACGCCGAGGACGCGGCGCAGTTCGGTCAGTGCCGCCACCGCGTTCTCCCGGATCGTGGCGAAGGCCTGCTCCAGCTCCGGCGGCGGGTTCTCCACCCGGTACGGCGCGGCCTCCGCCTGGATGGCCACCACCGACATGTGGTGGGCAACCACGTCGTGCAGCTCGCGGGCGATCGTCGTGCGCTCTTCGAGAAGGGTGCGCTTGGAACGCTCGTGCGCGGTCACCGTCTGCTGCGCGGTCACCTTCTGCGCGGCCTCGTGGCGTATGTGCACGACGGTGACGACCAGCAGCGCCAGGGCGGAGACGACCATCATCGGTCCGGTGTTCGAGGCGAAGTGCCCGCTGCCGAAGAGGCTCTCGACAACGAGTCCGTACGCCGCGGTCAGCGCCCACATCCACGCCGCCGTGCGCGGTCGGGTCCGCAGTGCGACGACCGTGAGGACCACGAGGTGGGCGGCGAAGCTGCCGGGCTGCCACGGCCAGTCGTCGGTCCAGCCGCCGAACGTCCCGGTGATCGGTACCACCGCGACGGACAGCCAGAAGGCGCCGACCGGCCGGACCAGCGTCAGCAGGATCGGGCACAGCACGAAGAGGATGCCCAGCGGGAGGTTGAGCTGACCGCTGGGCTGGTCGTTCGCCGAGACGCCGATGGCCGTCGCCAGCACTCCGGCGGCCGCCACCACGGCGTGCGGGGTCCATACCGCCTTCTCCCGGATGCGCGGCGGCAGCCGCCGCGTCAACGGGCCGTCCACCCGCATGCGGGGCAGCGGCCGGTAGGCGAAGGCATCGTGGAACAGATCCTGCCGCAGCCCGCGCAGGGCGTCCGCGGCCAGCCGGAATTCCGGGCTGCGCGGCTTGGCCCTGCCGGGTGGCGTCGTCTGCGTCTGGGTCGTCTCGGTCACGTTCAAAACGGTAGGCCAGAACGGGGACGCGGTCGTCACCAGTGAGAGGGGTCCTGCGGGATCCGTCTCAGGTACTACGGGTATGTCCCGGGGGACCACCGGGGACGGAGCGGGCTCAGTAGCCCGACGGGCGCACCAGCCCCGACTCGTAGGCGAACACCGCCGCCTGGGTGCGGTCGCGCAGCCCCAGCTTCACCAGGATGCGGCCCACGTGCGTCTTCACGGTCTGCTCGGCGACGACGAGCCGCTCGGCGATCTCCGCGTTCGACAGGCCCTGCGCGATGAGCGCGAGGACCTCCGTCTCGCGTTCGGTCAGTTCGCCCACACGCTGCTTGAGCGGGGCGCGGGGCGTGGCATTGAGGCGGGAGAACTCCGCGATGAGCCGGCGCGTGATGCCCGGGGCGAGCAGTGCGTCGCCCGCCGCCACCACCCGCACCGCCTCGGCGAGCTGCTCGGCCGACGCGTCCTTCAACAGGAACCCGGACGCGCCGGAGCGCAGCGCGTCGTACACGTACTCGTCGAGGTCGAAGGTGGTGAGCACCAGCACTCTGATGTGCGGGGTGGCCTCGGTGATGCGGCGGGTCGCCTCGATGCCGCCGATCTCGGGCATGCGGATGTCCATCAGGACGACGTCCGGGGCCAGTTCGGCGACCTTCGCGATCGCGTCCCGGCCGTCGACCGCCTGGCCGACCACCTCGATGCCGGGCTGGGCGTTGAGCAGCACGGTGAAGCCCTGCCGGACCATCTGCTGGTCGTCGGCGATCAGTACGCGGATGGTGCCGCTCGTCATGGGGTCTCTTCTCCTGGACCTGGGGAGTCGTGGACGGCCGAATCGCCGTCGGGGGAGCGGTCGTCGGCGGGGGCGACTCCGTTGCGGGGAAGGAAGGCCGCGACCACGAAGCCGCCGTGCGACGTCTCGGACGTCACGAGGGTGCCACCGAGCATCGCGGCGCGCTCCCGCATGCCGAGCAGTCCGTGCCCCGCGCCCGGGGAGGGCGGGGCGGCCCGCTCGGGTCTGGAGTTGATGACCCGTACCTGCAGGCCGCGCGGGAAGTGCGTGAGCTCCACCCGGACGACGGAACCGGGCGCGTGCCGCAGGGCGTTGCTGAGCGCCTCCTGGATGATCCGGTACGCCGACAGCTCCACACCGGGCGCGAGCGGCAACGCCTCCCCGGTGATCTCGGTGTGCACGTCGAGCCCGGCGGCGCGGGTGTTCTCCACGAGTGCGTCGAGGCGGTCGAGGGTGGGCTGCGGGGCGTGCGGGGCGGCGCCCGTCCCGGCCCCGAGACCGTACGGATCGTCGGGGTTCTCGGAGCGCAGGACGCCGAGGACGCGGCGCAGCTCCGTCAGCGCCTCCAGCGCGTTGTGCCGGATGCCCTCCAGGTTCTCCTTCAGCTCCTGGGAAGGGTTGTCGACCAGGTGCGGGGCGACCTGGGCCTGGATGGAGATCACCGACATGTGGTGGGCGACCACGTCGTGCAGCTCGCGCGCGATGCGGCTGCGCTCCTCCAGAAGCGTGCGGCGGGCGCGCTCCTCTGCGGTCAGCGAGGCCTGCTGGACGAGCTCGGTGCGGGCTTCTCGGCGACCACGCAGGGCGGTCCCGAGGAGGACGACGGCCGCGAAGACCACGAGCGCGAAGACACCCGTCGACGTGTACAGGGGGCCGCCCAGGATCCCCTGCAGGAGGTACGTCACCAGCGCGGTCCCGGCCAGCGCCTCGGCGGCCACACGCGTCGGCACCCGCAACGCGACGAGGAACAGCACGAATGCCTGCGCGATGATCGCGGACATGCTCCACGGCCAGTTGGGGCCCGGGGGAACCATCATCGGCATGTGCGAGCGCGCGCCCTGGGCCGCCACGACGGTACCGGCCAGCGACAGCCACCACGCGGGCAGCGGCCGCCACAGGGCGAGGACCATGGCCACGCCCTGTGCGACCCCGGCCGCCACGGCCAGCGCCACACCCAGTCCGTAGTCGTCGTCCATCTCGTTTCTGCCCGTGAGCACGATGACGAGCGCGACGATGCAGATCACCACGTGCGGAAGCCACCGCAGTCGGCGCGGCCGGGACATCGGGGGAAGCGGGAGGGAATCGCCCGTCACGAGATCGGCGCGGAGCATGCGCAGGAGAACGAGGATGCGATGCCCGACCCACTCCGGGAGGGAGATACGTGTCCCCGCCCCGGACACCGGAGCCACGGCCGCCGACTTCTCCGCCTGCCGGGGCCCGTCCGGGTCCCGGCCCTCGGGCGCACCCCGGCGGCGGTCCGCGTCGTCGCCGTGTCCCCCGGCCGCCTGCTCCTTCTCCTCCACGAGGTCAACCCTAGGCACCGCGTACCGCCTTCGTCCCCGCCCGGGTGGACCGGCGGTGGACGGCGACCACCCGCGAGGGACGGGCGGTGCGGCGGCGTCGGCGGCCGGACTGTTCGTAGGAGCGAAACGCCGCCCAGCAGACCGTCAGGGCGAGCGCGAAGGCCGGCAGCCAGAGCAGGCGGGACAGCACCCAGTCCAGACCGTCGGGGGTGGTGTGCAGACCGGGGAGACGGCCCGCGCGCAGGCCCAGGGCGGTGACCGCCATCATCCCCGTCTGGTGCCACAGGAATATCGTCATCGCCGACAGGTTGACCAGGGCCACGGCCGCCCAGGCCACGGGGCGCCGCATCACCCGGCGCAGCGGCTCGCGCAGCAGCAGGGCGAGACCGCACTGCGCCAGGCCGAAGGCGACGGCGGCCAGCGTCGGCGGGTTGAGGTTGGAGACCGCGGCGCCCGGAACACCGACCATCGACGCCGGATACCCCGCCCACGCCACCAGCCCCGCGGTCGCCGCCGCGCCGAGTCCGAACAGCACCCAGCCCGCGCGGCGCCGGTCCAGCTCACCGCGCGTCCACGCCGCACCCAGGGTGTACGGCACCATCCAGCCGGCCGCGACATTGACCCAGCCGAGCCACGAAGGACCACCGAGGCCGAAGCGGACGAGGTCCACGTGGAGGACGACGGCCAGCGGCCACAGCGGGTTGAGGCGGCTCAGCAGCGGGGTCGCCGCCGTCAGCCCGGCGAAGACCAGCAGGAACCACAGCGGGGACAGCGCGAGCTTCGCCAGCGCGTGGACCGTCTCCACGCCCGTGCCCGACACGAGCAGCCCGGCCGCGATCACCGTCCACACGATCACCACGACGGCCACCGGCCTGAAGAGCCGGGCGAGGCGGCTGCCCAGCCACTGACCGTACGTCGTGCCGCGCGCCCGCGCCGACGCGTAACTCTTCGTCGCCACATGGCCGCCCACCAGGAAGAACACGGCGAGTGTCTGGAAGAGCCAGGAGATCGGGGCCAGCCATGGCATGTGCTGCAGCGGGCTCGCCGTGTGCAGGGCGCCGCCGTCGTCCGCGACCAGGGCCGTCACCAGCCAGTGGCCGAGCACGACGCCGAGGATCGCGAGGGCACGCAGGGCGTCGACGGCGCGGTCGCGCTCCGCGGGGGTGGCGGCGTCGATGCGGCGGGCTCCGGCACGCAGGCCGTGCACGCGCCTCCGTATGACGCCCGTGTGGCTAGGCATGGGTCACCTCCGAGGTGTCGCCGAGGGTGATCCGGGCGAGGTTGTCGAGGGACTCCGAGCCCCGTGCGAAGTAGTCGCTGTGACCGCCGCCGCCCGCCGCGAACACGCGGGCGCCGAAGTCCGGGGAGACCGGATCGGTACCGAAGCCGACGGTCGTGCCGAAGAGGTCCGCGTGGAGGTGCGGAACGTTCGCCACCCAGTCGTCGGCGCCGCGGGCCGCCCAGACCCGGGCGGACGTGTGCAGCCCCGCCGCCGAGTCCGCGCCGGTGCCCGGGCTGCCGACGAGGGCGATGTCGTCCACGTCCAGCCCGTGCGCCGCTCGGCCGCAGACCACCGTGCCGTACGAGTGGCACAGCACGGATATGCGCGCCGACGGCCCGACCACGCCCCGCAGTTCCCGTACGAACCCCCGCAGGTGCGGGGCCGCGTCCTCGGCCCGCCCCGGCGTCAGGACCGTGGTGCTGACTGTGCCCGGCGTCTCGTAGCCGAGCCAGGCGACGACGGCCGTGTGCGGGCCGAGCCGGTGGTGCAGGGCGAGAGCGCCCGCGCGGAAGCGGTTGTAGGTGTCCAGGCTCGTGTCGGAACCGGGGACGAGCACCGCGACGCGGTCGGCGTGCGCGAGGTCGCCGAGGACCTCGACCGCCTGGCCCGCGTCCCGGCCGTCGAACGAGAGGAAGTCCCGGGAGGGGGCGGCCATCGCACGGTCGGCCGCGGCGCGGCCTCGGTCACCGTGGGCCGCGGCCATGCGCGCCGCCTCCGCGGCGTTCGCACGGTTCGCCGCATACGCCCCCTCCAGCGTCGACGCCGTCACCGGGCCGAGGACGGCGGGCGCCGGAGCGGGTGTCCGGGGCCGCGCGGCAGCGGACACGGGCACGACGACGGCGCCCACGACCAACGCGGCGAGAAATGCACGGCGCAGCCGCCCGGCACGTCCGGCGCGCCCCGTACGCCTGTCGCGCCCTGTGCGCCCTTTGCTGCCGGCAGGCGCCGTCGCGTCCGCGCCCCCCTCCGCGGCCGGCGCCGCGTTCGATTTCCCCTGGGCCCCCATACCGTCCTCCCCCTCCCGGTGCGCCCGCTCATCGGGCGTCTCCGAAAGGGAAATTACGGACCGTGACGTGTCGTCGGCGTCCCACCAGGGAGCTCACCTGCGAGGTAGCTCTCAGGTATTACGGGTATGACCGGGACGCCTCAGAAGGGCCTCCGGCAGAACCTTGAAAGGCCCCTGAAAGGCCCCTGAAAGGCCCCTGAAAGGCCTCCAGAAGGCTTCCGAAAGCCACCAACCACCGTTCCCACCAGACGCATTGAGACGTCTACCAGGCCAGCTGAGCGATCTCCTCCGCCACCACCGCGCACGCGTCCGCTGCCGGGTCGATCAGCGGGAAGTGGCCGACGTCCTCGAGGAGCGTCAGCCCGATCACCTCGCCGGACTTCGCCGCCGCGTCGGCGTACGCCTCGGCGACCGCCTCCGGGACCACGATGTCGGTGCGGCCCTGCACGAGGGTCGTGGCGATGCCGGTGGGCAGCAGGAACGCCGGGTCGGCGTACGGCAGACGCTCCGCGAACCTGGCTTCTCCGCCCAGGAGTTGGCTGGAGGCGCCCCCGCACACCCCCAGCTCCTCGGCGACCCGGAAGTCCGCGATCGGGGCGAGCGCGACGACGCCGCGAAGCGGGGCGGGGCGGCCGGTGTGCCAGGGGGCGTCGGCGGGCAGTACGTGCCGGGCGGCCGCCCACAGGGCCAGGTGACCGCCCGCGGAGTGCCCGGTGACCACCGTGCGCCGGGCGTCGGCCAGCGGCAGCAGTTCGCGTACGAGACCGGGCAGCGCGTCGAGCGCGGCCGCGACGTCGTCGAAGGTGTCCGGCCAGCGACCCGCGACCGGCCCCGAGCCACCGCCCTGCACGGCGGTCGCACCGCCCTGAGCGGGGATCACGCTGCCCCTGCGGTACTCGACGTTGGCGACGGCGAAGCCGCGGCGGGCCAGGAAGTCCGCGAAGGGAGTGATGTGCCGGCGGTCGTACGGTGCACGCCAGGCGCCGCCGTGCAGGACGACCACGAGCGGGGCGGGAACCGACGGGTCCGGCTCGCGCGGGGCGTAGAAGTCGATCACCTGGTCGGGGTGGTCGCCGTACGCGGCGGTGACGTCGGGGTCGACGGGCGGGTGCGAGAAGACCGACGCCTGTTCCTCGGCATCGCGGGCGGTGGCGGCGTCCCGGCGCTCGGCAGCGTCGCCGTCGCCGTGCGTGGCGGCGTCGTCCGGGGTGGCTCCCTCGCGGGCTGCGGCGTCGTCCGGCATGCTCCAACCTCTCAGCGGTGAAAAGGATTTGGCGGACCAGGTGTTCGGCGGGCCGGGTGTGAGTTCGGCCGTTGGCGGGGACGGTATCAGGCCCGTGACGTGCGTCGACACACGGATGTCACGCTCGGTGAGGGTTAAACGGTTCTACCGTTTCGTTACGCTGCCGGGGTACCGTCCGTCTCTCCGAAGGAGCCCGACATGTCCGCCGAGCCCGGCACCGTCCGTCCCGGGGGGCGCACCGCCCGTGTCCGTGCGGCCGTACTCCACGCCGCCGGGGACGTGCTCGCCGAGCAGGGGTTCGCTCATCTCGATCTTGCCGATGTCGCGCGGCGGGCGGAGGTCGGCAAGACCACCGTCTACCGGCGATGGGGATCGGTGACCGGGCTGGTCGCCGACCTGCTGAGCGACATGGCCGAGCAGTCCCTTCCCCGGGTGGAGACCGGGTCCGTGCTGGGGGATCTGCGGGCCAACGCCGCGCTGGTGCGGCGGACGCTCGCGGATCCCCGGCAAGGGGCGTTGTTCCGGGCCGTGATCGCCGCGGCAACGTGTGACGGTCGTACGGCGGAGGCGCTGCGGCGGTTCTACGACGTTCGGGTGGCCGAGTGGGCGCCTTGCGTCGAACAGGGGGTTGCCCGGGGGGAGTTGCCCCCCGGGACGGATGCCGCCGAGGTCGTACGGGCTGTGTCGGCGCCCCTGTACTACCTGTTGCTCACCACCGGGGTGGCGCCGGACGCTGCCGCGGGGGATCGGGCGGCGGAGGCTGCGGTGGCCGCGGCGGTGGCTGGGGTGTACGTGGCCTCTCGGTGACCCGGGGTGGGCTTCGGGCACCCCGGGTCTCCCCGGCACCCGGGGTGGGTGGGCAAACCCCGGGTGCCCTCTTGCTTCGCTCGGTAACCCGGTGTTGGTGTCGGCCGGGGGTGGGTCACGCAGCCCGGCGTTCACGGGGTGCCGCTGCGCCCACCCGTGCCGCCCCTGGCGGCACGATTGCCCGCAGAAACGAGGCTTCGCCGGCCACCCTGCGCCACACGCACCGCAGAAACGCGGCTACGCCAGAACCTCCCCCAGCACCCCCGCCGCCCGTTCCACGTCCGCGAAGCCCACGTACAGCGGGGTGAAGCCGAAGCGGAGGACGTCGGGGTGGCGGAAGTCGCCGATGACGCCGCGGGCGATGAGGCGTTGCATGACCTCGCCGGCGTTGTCGCAGCGGAGGGCGACCTGGCTGCCGCGTTCCCGGTGGGCGGACGGGGTCAGGGACTCCACCCGGCCCTCGGGGACGTAGGCCGCCACGCACTCCAGGAAGAAGTCCGTGAGGGCGAGGGACTTGGCGCGGACCGACTCGATCGGGATGCCGTCCCAGACCTCCAGGGCCGCCTCCAGGGCGAGCATGGACAGGATGTCCGGCGTGCCCACGCGGCCCCGCAGCGCGCCCGGCGCGGGTTCGTAGTCCGGGCGCATCCCGAAGGGCTCGGCGTGCGAGTTCCAGCCGGGAAGCGGGGAGTCGAAGCGGTCCTGGAGGCCGCGTCGTACGTACAGGTACGCCGGTGAACCCGGGCCGCCGTTCAGGTACTTGTAGGTGCAGCCGACCGCGAGGTCCACCCCGTGCTCGTCCAGGCCGACGGGCAGGGCACCCGCGCTGTGGCACAGGTCCCAGACCGCCACGGCGCCCGCCGCGTGCACGGCGGCCGTCAGCGACGGGAGGTCGTGCAGGCGGCCGGTGCGGTAGTCGACGTGGTTGAGCAGGACCGCCGCCGTGCGGGGACCCAGGACGCCGGGCACCTCGGACGGCGGCACGGGCCTCAGTGTGCAGCCGGTCAGCCGCGCCGCCGACTCGGCGATGTAGCCGTCGGTGGGGAACGTCGTCGCGTCGACGACGACCTCGTCCCGGCCGCCTCCGGCCCCCTGCGCCGCCCCTCCCCCTGCAAGCCGGGCCATCCGTACCGCAGCCACAACCGCCTTGAAAACGTTGACACTTGTGGAGTCGCCGACCACGATCTGGCCGGGTCCGGCACCCACCAGCGGCGCGATCCGGTCGCCGATCCGCTCGGGCGCCGTCCACCAGCCGCTCTCGTCCCAGGAGCGGATGCGCAGCTCGCCCCACTGGCGGCGGACGACGTCCTCCACCCGCCCGGGGACGCCCGCCGGCAGCGCGCCGAGCGAGTTGCCGTCCAGGTACACGACGTCGTCAAGGACGAACTGCTCGCGCGCCTTGGCCAGTTCGTCGGTCGAGTCGAGCGACTCGGCCCTCGTGCGCAGCTCGGCGCTCTCCCTCGGCTCAGACATGCGACCGCGCCGTCCACAGCTCGGGGAACACGTTCTTCTGCGCGCGCTTCTCCAGCCAGGCCACCCCGGCGGAGCCGCCCGTGCCGGACTTGGCGCCCATCGCGCGCCGGGTCGCCACCAGGTGGTCGTTGCGCCATCGCCAGACCAGTTCGGCGACGTCCGTCAACACCTCGCCGAGCCGGGCGAGTTCGTCGTTCTCGTCGCCCGCGTACAGGGCGGTCCACACCGCCTCCACCTCCGGGGACGGCTCGTAGCGGCGCGACAGATCGCGCTGCAGTACGGCGTCCGGGACGGCGTGGCCGCGCCGGGCGAGCAGCCGCAGCACCTCGTCGTAGAGGCTCGGCTCGTGCAGCGCCTTCTCCAGCTCGGCGTGCACGCGCGGCGCGCCCCGGTGCGGGACGAGCATCGACGCGGACTTGTCGCCGAGCAGGAACTCCATGCGGCGGTACATCGCGGACTGGAAGCCGGAGCCTTCGCCGAGGGCGGAGCGGTAGGAGTTGAACTGGGCCGGCGTGAGCTGCGCCAGCGGCCGCCAGGAGGCGTTCAGCGCCTCCAGCTCGCGCAGGGACCGCTTCAGGGCCGCCACCGCGACCGGCACCCGCTCCTCGCGCAGGGCCCGCGCCGCGGTCTCCCACTCGTGGACGATGACGGTGAACCACAGCTCCATGACCTGGGTGGTGACCAGGAAGACCATCTCGCCGGGGTCGTCGGAGCGGGTGTGCTGGAGGTGGGTGAGGACGTCCGCCTGTACGTAGTCCTCGTACGGCGTCGTTCCGTGGAAGTCGAGATGCGGGGTCTCGGGCTCCTGAGCCTCGTCAGAGTTCTGAGCCTGTTGGGACATCGCTGTCTCCCGATGCGTACTCCGGGTAGCGGTCCGCCCCTGCCGTTTTCGACACGGGGGCCCCGGTCCCCACCGCGCATCCTCCACAATCGTCCCCCGAGTCCGCAAGGTCCGCCCGGTCACACCGGGCGGACCTGCACTGACGTGCCTCAGCTGACCCCGGGGTCAGCCCAGCGTCTGGGCCGCCGCCGGCGAGGAGTCCTTCAGGAACTGGCTGCAGCGCTCGTACTCCTCCTGCTCACCGATCGCCTGGGCGGCGCGGGCGAGGCCGTGCAGGGCACGCAGGAAGCCACGGTTGGGCTCGTGCTCCCAGGGCACCGGGCCGTGGCCCTTCCATCCGCTGCGGCGCAGGGAGTCCAGGCCGCGGTGGTAGCCGGTACGGGCGTAGGCGTACGACTCGACGACGCTGCCACGCTCGAACGCCTCGTCGGCGAGCTGGGCCCAGGCAAGCGAGGAGGTGGGGTACTTCGCGGCGACGTCGGCGGGCGCCGCGCCGTTCGCGAGGAGCTCGCGCGGCTCCGGGTCATCGGGCAGATGAGTCGGGGGCGGTCCCCCGAGAAGATTCTCGTGAAGGCTCATGACTCCCAGTCTGCGCCATCCCCCGCCCCCCGGAGACCCCGCACACCCACGGCCCGACGGCACGCCCCCGCCGGCCGGAGACCCCGCGCCCCCGCGGCCCGACGCGCACCCCCAGGCACCCGCGGCCGAAATCCGGCGGAAGGGCCCGTGCCACGACGAACCGGACCGCACCGCACCGGGCCTCACCAAAGCGCACCCCCTCAGGGCGCCCCGCCAGAAACCCGTTCCAGCGGCGGCGCGGTCACACACCCATGCGTACGGCACTCGGGAACCCGGCACCCGGCCCCCGGACGCCGCACGGTCGCGAACGCAAGCACCGCGCCCACCACGAGGACCGCCGCACACAGCGGCATCGCCCGTCGAAACGCGTCGTCGAACCGCTCCGGCACCCGGTACGCCTCCGGTCCCATCCCCACCAGCAGCGGCAGCGCGGCCACGGCGACCAGCCCGGCCGCGCGGGCCGCCGCGTTGTTGATGCCGCTGGCCAGCCCCGCCCGCCCGGTGTCCACGGACGCCAGCACCGTCGCGGTCAGCGGCGCCACCAGGGTCACCATGCCGAGCCCCAGCACCAGCAGCGCGGGCAGCACGTCGGCGACGTACGACGCGTCAGGGCCGACCCGCAGCATCAGCAGCATCCCGGCCGCGCACAGCAGCGGACCCACGGTGAGCGGGATGCGCGGGCCGATGCGCTGGGCGAGCTGGCCCGAGCGGGCGGAGAACAGCAGCATCAGGGCGGTCGTCGGCAGCAGCGCCGTACCGGCACCGAGGGCCGAGTAGCCCGCCACGACCTGGAGTTGCAGCGCGGAGAGGAAGAAGAAGCCCGCGAAGGCCGCGTACACGCACAGGGTCACCAGGTTCACCGCGGTGAACTGGCGCGAGGCGAAGATGTCGAGCGGCATCATCGGGTCGGGCCGGCGCCGCTCGACGAACACGAACGCGACGCCCGCCGCCACGCCCGCGACCGCCGACACCACGACCAGCACGGAACCGCTGCGCGCCTCGATCAGCGCGTACGTCACCAGGGCGAGGGCCAGCGCGCCGAGGACCGCGCCGAGGACGTCGAAACGGCCGTGCTTACGACCGTCCGCGGACTCGGGGACATGCCGTACGGCGATGGGGGCGCAGAGCAGCGCCACCGGGACGTTGAGCAGGAAGACCCAGCGCCAGCCGGGGCCGTCCACCAGCCAGCCGCCCAGGAACGGGCCGACCGCCGCGCCGATACCGCCGAACCCCGACCACAGGCCGACCGCCCTGGCCCGGTCGTCCGGGTGGAAGGACGCCTGGATCAGCGCGAGCGAGCCCGGCGTGAGCAGCGCCCCGCCGACGCCCTGCAGGGCACGCGCCGCGACCAGCACGCCCGCGCTGGGCGCGAGCCCGCACAGCAGCGAGGCCGCGGCGAACCAGACCACGCCGATGACGAAGACCTTCCGACGCCCGAACCGGTCCCCGAGCGCACCGCCCAGCAGGATCAGCCCGGCCAGCGTCACCATGTAGGCGTTCACGGTCCACTGGAGCGCCGCGAGGTCCGCGTCCAGATCGCGGCCGATGCGCGGCAGCGCGACGTTGACGACCGTCGAGTCCAGCATCGCCATGCTGGAGCCGAGAACGGTGGTCAGCAGAATCCACTTTCCCGTGCCGCTCGTGATCCTTACGGCCGGGGACTCCTGCGGAGGGGCAGCCATACACCGGAGCATACGGAAGGGCCCGGCACCGCGCGGTGCCGAGCCCTGATCCGTACGCAGCGGACGTACTACTTCAGCTTGGTGCCCGTGGAGCGCAGCGCGCCGCACGCCTCGGTGACGCGGGCCGCCATCGACGCCTCGGCGAGCTTGCCCCAGGTGCGCGGGTCGTACTTCGACTTGGTGCCGACCTCGCCGTCGACCTTCAGGACACCGTCGTAGTTGCGGAACATGTGGTCCGCGACGGGACGCGTGAACGCGTACTGGGTGTCGGTGTCGAGGTTCATCTTCACGACGCCGTTCTCCAGCGCGGTGGCGATCTCCTCGGCCGTGGAGCCGGAGCCGCCGTGGAAGACGAAGTCGAACGGGCTCGGCTTGCCGTACTTGGCGGCGACGCCCTCGTTCAGGTCCTTCAGGAGGTCGGGACGCAGCACGACGTTGCCCGGCTTGTAGACGCCGTGCACGTTGCCGAAGGACGCGGCGAGGAGGTAGCGGCCCTTCTCGCCCAGGCCGAGGGCCTCGGCGGTGCGCAGCGCGTCGTCGACCGTGGTGTAGAGGGAGTCGTTGATCTCGTGCGAGACACCGTCCTCCTCGCCGCCGGTCGGGGTGATCTCGACCTCGAGGATGATCTTCGCGGCGGCGGCCTTCGCGAGCAGCTCCTGGCCGATGGCCAGGTTGTCGGCGAGGGTCTCGGCGGAGCCGTCCCACATGTGCGACTGGAACAGCGGGTTCTCGCCCTTGGCGACACGCTCGGCGGAGATGTCGAGCAGCGGACGTACGTAGCCGTCCAGCTTGTCCTTGGGGCAGTGGTCCGTGTGCAGCGCGACCGTGATGTCGTACTTGGCGGCGACGATGTGCGCGAACTCGGCGAGCGCGACCGCGCCGATCACCATCTCCTTCTTGTGCTGGCCGCCCAGGAACTCGGCGCCACCCGTGGAGATCTGGATGATGCCGTCGCTCTCCGCCTCCGCGAAGCCGCGCAGCGCAGCGTGCAGGGTCTGGGACGAGGTCACGTTGATGGCCGGGTAGGCGAACTTTCCTGCCTTCGCCCGGTCGAGCATCTCGTTGTAGACCTCGGGGGTTGCGATGGGCATCTGACCGCTCCTTGTATGTGCGGGTGGCGTTCTGCTTACGGCCCTGACCTAGGGGGGCGACGTCATCGTCGGCCCCATCTTTCCAGACGTGGCCGGATGCTCCGGCCAGGGTGTCAGGGACTGGTCGGTAACCCCTGGAGCCGCCCGCCCCAGGGGTCCCTGCTGCCTCAGCCCGTGCGCCGGCCCATGTCCCGGTCCGTGCCCGGGCCGGGGCGCTCTGCTGCGTCAGTCCAGGCCCAGCTCGTCCTTGGAGTACGCGAAGAGGTACGGGACTCCGGCACCCTGCTGGATCTTCTCGTCGGCGCCGGTCGCCCGGTCGACGATCGTCGCCACGCCGACGACCTCCGCGCCCGCCTCGCGCACGGCCTCCACGGCGGTCAGCGGGGAGCCGCCCGTGGTGGAGGTGTCCTCGACGACGAGGACGCGGCGGCCCTTGATCTCGGGGCCCTCCACGCGGCGCTGCAGGCCGTGCGCCTTCGCGGCCTTGCGGACGACGAAGGCGTCCAGCTTCTGCCCTCGCGCGGCGGCCGCGTGCAGCATCGACGCGGCGACCGGGTCGGCGCCCATCGTCAGACCGCCCACCGCGTCGAAGTCGAGGTCCGCGGTCAGGTCGAGCAGCACCTGCCCGACCAGTGGCGCGGCCTCGCCGTCGAGGGTGATGCGGCGCAGGTCGACGTAGTAGTCCGCCTCAAGACCCGACGAAAGGGTCACCTTGCCGTGCACCACGGCCTTGTCCTTGATCTGCTGCAGCAGTGCTCCGCGTACGTCATCACTCATGCGCATCAGCTTAGAGGCGGCGCCAGCTCCAGGTGGTCGTGGCTTCCAGCGGCTCGATCGGTGTGACCAGGCGGGGGTGGGTGTTCAGGCCGTTGGGCGGGCCGGTCTGCGGCTCCACGCACACCGCCGCCTCCTGCTCGTCGTACACGACGACCCACTGCTCGCGGGCGGCCACCTTCAGCTCCAGCTGCCCGGGCCAGGTGAGCGTGACGTCGACTCCGTCGGGCATTGCGAAGCAGTCGTCCCAGGGGCCCGGGCGCGGGTCGACGCGCTTGCCGGTGGGGAGGTGGTCGTCGCCGCGCTCCTCCTGCCACGCGGGGGTGAAGTCGAGGAGGACGTCCTCGCCGGTGCCGAGGTTCCGGTTGAACCAGGGGTGCCAGCCGATCTGGGCCGGGAACGAGTCCCCGTACGTCTCCACGGACGTGGTGAGCGTGAAGGCGTCCGGTGTCAGGGCGAAGACCTGGGTGACGCGGCCGGGGTGGGGCCAGGGGGCGGCGAGGTCGTACGTGATGACCGCTTCCGTGGCGGTGGTGCGGGCGGTGGTCCAGGCGCCGTCCCGGGTGGTGCCGTGGATGGCGTGCGGTGGGGAGTTGAGGGGCATCTGCCGTACGACGGCCCCGTCCAGGAAGCGGCCTTCGCGGATGCGTCCGCACCACGGGACCATCGGGAAGCAGCCGAACTTCTCGCCCTGGCGCAGCAGTTCGACGCCGCCGACTCGCAGACTGCCCACCCGGCCGCCGTTCTCCGGCAGCACGGTCACCTCCGCGTCACCCGCGGTCAGCGTGATGTCTTCGTTACTCACGCCCTGACCTTACTGGCGGGGGTGACGTTCGCTGGGGGTCGGGTCCGTGCGTACGCGACTGCGGGCCGCGTTACTGCGCCCACCCCGGGGCCGGTATCAGTGGCGTTTGCGCAGGGCTCGGGTTACGGCGATGGCGGAGGCGAGGGCGAGGGCCGCGGCGGGGGCCGCCCAGCGGAGGGTGGCGCGGGCGGCGGCGGCCTCCGGAGCCGGGACGGGGGCGTAGCGGCCCCGCGGCGGCGCGTGGTCCACCTCCTCCGCGCTGCGACCGATCATCGTGCGCCGGGCGTGCGCCGCCTCGGCCATCGGATCGGCTCGCTCCCCGGGCAGCGGGGCCCCGCCCAGGGACTGCTCCGCGTCGCCGAACTCCGCACCGAACTCCTGCTCCAGGGACGGCGGAGGAACCTCGGTCTCGAAGACGGAGGGGGAGGAGGGCTCTTCAGGGGTCGCTTCGGGGGTCGGTTCGGGCGCCGCGTCCGTGCCCTGTCGCGGCTCGGGTTCGGAGCCCGGCCGCTTCTCCTCCGTCCCATCCCCCAGCGCCTCCGCGAAACGGTTCAGCAGCCGCGTCATCGCCGACGTCACCGCGTCCGGCGGGAGTTCCGTCACCCGGCCGTCCGCCGTCGCCGTACCGCCGAAGGCGAGCGTCGTGCCGCCGTCCGCGGGGGCGAGTCGTAGCGAGAGGGCCAGCTTGACCGAGCCGCTGCCGCGGGCCTCCGTCGCGTCGCCCTCGACGGCGTAGGTGTCGTCGTCGTGCGCGGTGACCCGCACCGCACCGCGGTAGGTGATCGTGTGGCCGCCGATGCGGACCTTCAGCCGGCCGGACACGGGCGGCGTGCCCGCGTCCTGCTGGAGGCCGGGAACCGCCCTGGCCACCCGTGCGGGATCGGCCAGCGCCTCCCTCAGCCGCTCGACCGGAACCGGAACGAACACCTCATGCTCCATGTCAGCCGAGCCTACCCAGCACGGCCCGGACCGCACCTGTCAATGACGCGATTCCCTGGCCGAAACCGGGCTCCGCCTCAGTCGGCGTACCGCGGATGCACCAGCGTGGAGGGCGCCAGGCCGGTGATGCGGGTGCGGGACGCCGCTCGGACGTCAGCGTTCAGCCCCGGCCGGGTCAGGGTCCGCGGGGGCGGGGCCGCCGGGTCGAGGCCCAGGACCGGGGGAGTGGCGGCGGCGAGAAGGAAGCCCCAGTCGTGCGGGGCGCGGGAGGCGCCCGCCGTGCGGTCGGGGCCCGCGGCGAAGCCGATGTCACGCCCGCCCACGCGGTACGGCACCGTGTGCAGTCCGGCCGCCCGCACCGTCGCGTCGACCGTCCAGAAGATCCGCCGCCGGGTCGCCACCGGCCCCGCGTGCACCGCCAGCCGTCCGTCCGGCGCCAGCACGCGGCTCGCGAGGCCGTAGAACTCCTGCGAATAGAGCTTCGTGCTCGCCGTGATGCCGGGGTCGGGGAGGTCCGAGATCACCACGTCGTACGTGGAGTGGGCGCCGCGCAGCCAGCGGAAGGCGTCCGTCACGGCGACATGGACGCGCGGGTCGTCGTACACATGCCCGTTGAGCCGGGAGAGCGCCGGGTCGTGGCGCGCCAGCCCGATCACGGCCGCGTCGAGTTCGACCACGTCGACCCGGCGTACGCCCGAGTGGCGCAGCACCTCGCGGACCGCGAGGCCGTCGCCGCCGCCGAGGACGAGCACGCGCGCGTGCGGCCCGTTCATCGCGGGGTGGACGAGCGCCTCGTGGAAGCGGCGCTCGTCCCGGCCGCTGACCCGCAGGCGGCCGTCGAGGAAGAGGTCGAGGGGGCTGCCGTGCGTGCCGCCGGTCAGGACGACCTCCTGGACGCCGCTCTGCAGCGCCACCCGTACGTCCTCGCCGTAGACCGCGTGTCGCGCCGCCCGTTCGAAGTCGTCGACCAGGACGGCCGCGGCGGCGAGCACCCCGAGGACGACGAGGTTGGCGACGAGCAGCAGCCAGCGGCCGCGCCGGGTCAGATCCCGCCGGAACAGGCCGAGTACGAGGGCGCCGCCGGCGAGCGCGTTGACCGTGCCGGTGAGCAGCGCGCCCGTCACCTGGCCGAGCAGCGGCAGCAGCAGGAAGGGGAAGGCGAGGCCGCCGACGAGCGCGCCGACGTAGTCCGCGGCGAAGAGGTCCGCCACCGCGCCGCCCGCGTCCTGGCGGCGGATGCGCTGGATCAGCTCCATGAGCAGCGGGACCTCGGCGCCGATGAGCAGGCCGATGGCGAGGGAGAAGGCGACCAGGAGGTAGCGGGAGCCGGCCGCCCAGAGCCCGCTCCAGTCCCCCGTCCACGCGAAGACCGCGTACAGCGCCATCGCGCTGCATCCGCCGACCAGCGCGAGCGCCGCCTCGACCGCGCCGAACCCCGCCGCGGCGCGCGGGCGCAGCCGTTTCGCGGCGAGGGAGCCGATGCCCATCGCGAAGACCATCACGGACAGGACGACGGACGCCTGGGTGACCGAGTCGCCCATCAAGTACGAGGCGAGGGCGACCAGTTCGAGCTCGTACACAAGTCCACAGGCCGCGCAGACGAACACTCCCGCGAGGACGAGGAACCGTCCGATGCCCGGACTGACGGGCAGCCGCGCCTGGCCCTGGACGCCCCAGGACGGCGGCGCGCCGGGTGGAGCAGGCGCGTGCGGTTCGATCACCTTGGGAACGCTACGTCACGCTTGCGCTGCGCTTCGTCACCCACACGTGTGGAAACGTGGGCTTGTTGGGCGTTCGGGGTTTGTTCCTGAGGGCTGTCGCCCCCAGACCCCCGCCATCGGCCTGAACGGCCTCGTCCTCAAACGCCGGACGGGCTGAGAAATCCGCCGGACGGGCTCAACTGCCGTACCCCCACCCGCGTGCGCGTCGCGACCAGCTGGCCGTCCTGCGGATACGCGTGCCATGTGCGCCAGTGGACCTGGCCCTCGTGGCGTTGGGCGAGCATCGCGGTGAAGGCGTGGGGGCTGCCGGGGAAGACACCCGCGAGTCCGTTGGGGTGGTCGGAGACGAGGGCCAGCAACTCCTGGGCGCGGCCCGCGAAGGAGCCGTGGGAGAGGGTCTCGACGCGGGCCGCGAACTCGTACTCCCAGTCGCCGAGCCGTTTCGCCACGCCGAGCGGGAGGGGCGTGCTGCTGCCGGAGATGCACGCGACCGTCTCCGAACAACTGCCCTGCTCCTCATCGAGGAGCACCTGGTGCGACGCGCCGAGGAGCCGCAACTGAAGTCTCGCTCCGGCGAGTTCGAGGTCGAGGGTGGCGAGCGCGGGGAGCGGTTCGCGCCCCAGGGCCCAGGCGAGGTCTGCCGCGCGCGTGTCGGTGTAGGCGGTGTTCAGGGTCGTGAGCATGGGTCGGCTCCGCTAGCACGCATTAAGGGAGGTGGGGGGAGGTCCGGCGCACCCGGTCGGCGCCGGGAGAACGGCCCGGTCAGCCCGTCAGGAAGGACGTCCGAGGGCTGCTTTGGTGATGTAGAGGGAATCATGAACTATGGCGCCGCCACAGCGTTTTTACCCAACTTCGTAGGGTTTCCATCCCCCCGAGGGCTTCACAGCTCAACTGTTCAACCACGGCGTACGCCCGGAGCACGGAAGTGCCCGCCGGAAGCCGTTCCCCGACGGGCACTTCACTGCGTTCCGGATGCGGCTCCCCTGAGGAGCTCGGCTGCCCCGTGTCAGCTGCCTCCGCCGCATCCGCCGCCGCCACCGCACGAGGACCCGCCCCCGCAGGAGGACCCGCCTCCGCACGAAGAACCGCCCCCGCACGAGTGGCTGCTGTGGTGTCCCCCGTGGTGCCCGCCCGACGAACTGCTGCCGCACGAGACCGCCGTACTGCCGGCACTGCCGGCGCCGCCGGCCCACCAGCTGTTGCTGCTGCTGCCGGTGCGCCGGGAACGCGTGCCCCCGCCTCCGGACCTGCGTACGGCCTTCCTCCCCTTCCGGTTCGCGGCCACGAAGGCCCCGACCAGCACGATGCACCCAACCGCCAGGATGATGCCGATGACCATGGCGCCACCCTCCTTTCGTTCCCCCGAAGCGGCCCCCCGTGGGCTCTCGCTCCGTGCACGGGATCCGTGCGTGAGAGGGGGATGCCCTCGCGCCCGGCGGGCCAAAGCAGAGTTGAGGAACTCCAGAGCTTGGGCGCAGGATGACGGCCATGACCTCCAGCGCACGCCCCTTCCTCAACCGTCGGCTCGCCGAGTTCGGTACGACGATCTTCGCCGAGATGTCGGCCCTTGCCCTCAGCACGGGTGCGATCAACCTCGGCCAGGGCTTCCCCGACACGGACGGGCCCGAGGAGATCCGGGAGGCGGCGGTGCGCGCGCTCAGGGACGGCCGCGGCAACCAGTACCCGCCGGGCCCGGGCGTGCCCGAGCTGCGCACCGCGATCGCCGCGCACCAGCAGCGGCTGTACGCACTGTCGTACGACCCCGACACCGAGGTCCTCGTCACGGCGGGCGCCACCGAGGCCATCGCCGCGGCGCTGCTCGCCCTGGTCGAGCCCGGCGACGAGGTGATCGCCTTCGAGCCGTACTACGACTCGTACGCGGCGAGCATCGCGATGGCGGGCGGCACGCGGGTGCCGGTCACGCTGCGGCCGGACCATGCGTCCGCCTCGTTCCGGCTCGACCTCGACGAGCTGCGTGACGCCGTCACCGACCGCACCCGGCTGCTGCTCATCAACACCCCGCACAACCCGACCGGCACCGTGCTCACGCGCGAGGAGCTCGCCTTCATCGCCGAGCTGGCCGTCGAGCGCGACCTCCTCGTGGTGACGGACGAGGTGTACGAGCACCTCGTCTTCGACGACGCCGAGCACCTGCCGCTGGCCTGCTTCCCGGGCATGCGCGAGCGGACGGTGTCCATCGGGTCGGCGGGCAAGACCTACTCCTTCACCGGGTGGAAGGTCGGCTGGGTGACCGCCGCGCCCGGCCTGGTCTCGGCCGTCCGCTCGGCCAAGCAGTACCTGACGTACGTCGCCTCCGGGCCCTTCCAGTACGCCGTCGCCGAGGCGCTCGCGCTGCCGGACACCTACTTCGAGGCGTTCCGCGCGGACATGCGGGCCAAGCGGGACGTCCTCGCGGCCGGGCTCACCGAGGCGGGCTTCGAGGTCTTCCGGCCGGCGGGCACGTACTTCATCACGACCGACATCCGCCCGCTCGGCGAGTCCGACGGCTTCGCCTTCTGCCGTTCGCTGCCGGAGCGCGCCGGGGTCGTCGCCATCCCGAACGCGGTCTTCTACGACCACCGGGAGGCCGGCGCCCCCTTCGTACGGTTCGCCTTCTGCAAGCAGACCGGGGTGCTGGAGGAGGCGGCGAAGCGGTTGAAGGCGGCCTGGTAGGCCGCCCTCTACCAGCTGCCTCCGTGCCGTTCACCGAGGCGCGCCGGGGTAGCACGACACGTACTCGCACGGGCCCCCAAAGCTCGCAAATCACCCAAGCGGGACGCACAGTTCGGGTGTGACTCGCGCCAGCACCATCCCAGCCCTCGCCACCAAGGAACCCGGCGCTGAGGGCTGTGCCCACCCGTCCCGCCCTGCGGAACGCCTGCCCACCGCAGCGGCACGGGCGACCTGCGCCGCCCTCGGCCTGTTCGCGGCGGCCCGGCTGCTCGGCCTGGCCGTGCTCGCCGGGACCGCCTGGGCCACCGGCCACCGCCCCCTCGCCCTGCTGGGGCGGTCCTGGGACTCGCTCTGGTACCTGGGGATCGCGACGCACGGCTACGGACGGACGCTGTACTTCCGGCCCACTGTCATCCACAGCGACCTGGCGTTCTTCCCGCTCTACCCGGCGCTCGTCCGCGCCGTCACCACGCTCACCCCGCTCGGCGGCGGCGCGGCGGGCCTGCTCGTCTCGTGGTGCGCGGCCGCGGCCGCCGCGTGCGGGATGTACGCGATCGGGGCCCGGCTGTACGGCCGCGCGGTCGGCACCGCGCTCGTGCTGCTGTGGGGCCTGCTTCCGCACTCGGTCGTGCTCTCCATGGCGTACACCGAACCCGTGCTCACGGCCTGCGCGGCCTGGTCGCTGTACGCCGTGCTCAGCGAGCGGTGGCTGTGGGCGGGCACCCTGGCGGCGCTCGCGGGCCTGTCCCGGCCCAACGGCTTCGCGGTCGCGGCCGCGGTCCTCGCGGCGGCGGCGTACGAGGTCTGGAGGCGGCGCGGGCGAAAAGTTCCCCACAGCCTGTGGACAGGCGCCGCGCTCGCGCCGCTCGGCTGGGGCGGCTACGTGCTGTGGGTGGGGCGGCGCAAGGGCGATCCGCTCGGCGGGTACTTCACGGTGCAGCGGCTGTGGGGCTCGCGCTTCGACCTCGGACACGGATCGCTGCACTTCATCCGGCACCTGCTGCTGCACGGGGAGCGGTTCGTGTTCCCCATGACGATGGTGATCGTCGCGGCGGGCGTGCTGCTCTACGCGCTGCTCGTCGCGGACCGCGCCCCACTGCCGCTGCTGGTCTACAGCGGCGTCCTGCTGCTCGTCGTACTCGGCGGCTCCGGGTTCTTCGAGTCCAAGCCGCGCTTCCTGCTGCCCGCGTTCCCGCTGCTGATCCCGCTGGCGCGGGCGCTGGTGCGAACGGCAAGAGCCCGGCCCTGGCACGCGACCTTGGTGGTCGGCGCCCTGGCCGGGCTCTCGTTCGCCTACGGGGCGTATCTGGTGGTCATCGCCCGCACGCCCCTGTGAGTCCGTGCGTCCCCGGACGACCTACTCGTCGTCCTCGGGCTTCTCGTCGGCCTCGTCGATCTCCTCCGTGAGGCCGAGCTGCTCCACGAGCCACTTGTCGAACTCGATCGCGGCCCGCACCCAGCTGACCGTCGAGGACACGAAGTGCTCCAGCGCGACGCCGGTGCCGATCAGCATCTGCGCCTCGCCGATCAGACGGACACTGCCGTCGTCGTGCGTGTGGCTGTAGACCTTGGGCCACAGCGTGCGGCGGTTCCAGTCGTCGATCGCCTCGAGAAGCGCGGGCTTCTCGTCGATCTCGTGCGGCCGGTCGTAGAACGTCCGCACCGAGAAGACCTGCTGGTCACCCTCGCCGCGGAACATGAAGTACGTACGGAACTGCTCCCACGGCGCCGCGAGGTCACCCTCGTCGTCGACGACATACTTCAGCTCCATCTGCTCCAGGAGCTGCTTCACAAGGTCCTGATCCGGGACGACGGGGCCCGCCGGTCCGCCGGGCTGCGGCTCGGGCTGGCCCCCGAAGTTCGGAATCGAGGACGGGTCGATGCTCACCGTGTTTTTCCCTTCGTACGGATTCCGCCATCCTCCCCCATGCGGGGCGGGGGGTGGCAACCCCAGGCGGTGCCTGTCCGCCGGGGGCTGACACGATCCGGTCACCGGGGCCGTACCCGGACCGGCATCGATCGGTGACCCGGCCGGGTCACCGAGCCGAAAGGATCACGGCATGCACATGCGGAGAGAAGTCCGATGGCTCCTGTGGGGCCTGTGGCTGGGGTGCCTGGCCTTCGCCGTCTGGTTCATCGTGGCCGTGATCGTCGTCCTCACCGACGACTCCCCCCTCAACCAGCTGCAAAACCTCGGCCCCCTTGCCCGGTGATCCCCACCGGGCAAGGGGGCCGTACGGCATCCCTCGCGTCGTCCGCGACGGCTACAGCGTCTTGCCCGTCGCCGGCCCCACGATCAGCCCCTCGCCGAAGGCGTCCACGCGGACCGTGTCGCCGTCCTTGACCTCGCCCGCGAGGATCTCCTTGGCCAGGCGGTCGCCGATGGCGGTCTGCACGAGGCGGCGCAGGGGGCGGGCACCGTACGCCGGGTCGTTGCCCTCGTCCGCGAGCCAGGCGAGGGCCGCGTCGGTGACCTCCAGGGTGAGCCGGCGCTCCGCGAGACGCCTCGCGAGGCGGTCGATCTGCAGCCTCGCGATGCGCTCCAGCTCCGCCTTGTCGAGAGCCGAGAAGACCACCAGGTCGTCGAGCCGGTTGAGGAACTCCGGCTTGAAGGAGCTCCGTACGACCTCCAGGACCTGCTGCTTCTTCTCCTCCTCGGTGGTCAGCGGCTCGACCAGGAACTGACTGCCCAGGTTCGAGGTGAGGACCAGGATGACGTTGCGGAAGTCGACCGTGCGACCCTGACCGTCCGTCAGGCGGCCGTCGTCCAGCACCTGCAGGAGGACGTCGAAGACCTCCGGGTGCGCCTTCTCGACCTCGTCGAGCAGGATCACGCTGTACGGGCGGCGGCGTACGGCCTCGGTGAGCTGGCCGCCCTCCTCGTACCCGACGTATCCGGGCGGCGCGCCCACGAGCCGCGCGACGCTGTGCTTCTCGCCGTACTCCGACATGTCGATGCGGACCATCGCCCGCTCGTCGTCGAAGAGGAAGTCGGCCAGCGCCTTGGCGAGTTCGGTCTTTCCGACGCCCGTCGGGCCGAGGAAGAGGAAGGAGCCGGTGGGGCGGTCCGGGTCGGCGATACCGGCCCGTGAGCGGCGCACGGCGTCCGACACGGCCTGTACGGCCTCGAACTGGCCGATGAGCCGCTTGCCGAGCTCCTCCTCCATGCGCAGCAGCTTCTGCGTCTCGCCCTCCAGCAGGCGCCCGGCGGGGATGCCGGTCCAGGAGGCGACGACGTCCGCGATGTCGTCGGGGCCGACCTCCTCCTTCACCATGGTGTCCTTGGAGACCTCCTCCTCGGCCTCGGCAGCCTCCTCCAACTCCCTTTCCAGGGTGGGGATCTCGCCGTAGAGCAGCTTGGAGGCGGTGTCGAAGTCGCCGTCGCGCTGGGCGCGTTCGGCCTGGCCGCGCAGCTCGTCGAGCTTCTCCTTCAGCTCACCGACGCGGTTGAGGGACTGCTTCTCCTTCTCCCAGCGGGCGGTGAGGCCGCGCAGTTCCTCCTCCTTGTCGGCGAGGTCGCGGCGCAGCTTGTCCAGGCGCTGCCGGGAGGCGGGGTCGGTCTCCTTGCCGAGGGCCAGCTCCTCCATCTTCAACCGGTCCACGGCGCGCTGGAGTTCGTCGATCTCGACGGGCGAGGAGTCGATCTCCATGCGCAGCCGGGAGGCCGCCTCGTCGACGAGGTCGATGGCCTTGTCGGGCAGGAAGCGGGAGGTGATGTACCGGTCGGAGAGGGTGGCTGCCGCGACCAGTGCGCTGTCGGCGATCTGGACCTTGTGGTGGGCCTCGTAGCGGCCCTTGAGCCCGCGCAGGATCGCGATCGAGTCCTCGACGGTGGGTTCGGCGACCAGCACCTGCTGGAAGCGGCGCTCCAGCGCCGGGTCCTTCTCGATCCGCTCGCGGTACTCGTCGAGCGTCGTCGCGCCGACCATGCGCAGCTCACCGCGGGCGAGCATCGGCTTCAGCATGTTGCCGGCGTCCATGGCGGAGTCGCCGCCGGCGCCCGCGCCCACGACGGTGTGCAGCTCGTCGATGAAGGTGATGATCTGGCCGTCGCTGCCCTTGATCTCGGCCAGGACGGTCTTGAGGCGCTCCTCGAACTCACCGCGGTACTTGGCGCCCGCGACCATCGCGCCGAGGTCCAGCGCAACGAGCCGCTTGTTCTTCAGGGACTCGGGCACGTCGCCCTTGACGATCCGCTGGGCGAGCCCCTCGACGACGGCGGTCTTGCCCACGCCGGGCTCGCCGATGAGGACGGGGTTGTTCTTGGTGCGCCGGGACAGCACCTGCACGACCCGGCGGATCTCCTGGTCCCGTCCGATGACGGGGTCGAGCTTCCCCTCGCGCGCGGCGGCGGTGAAGTCCGTACCGAACTTTTCGAGCGCCTTGTACTGGCCCTCGGGATCCGGGGAAGTCACCCGGCGTCCTCCCCTGGTCTCCTGGAACGCCTCAAGCAGCTTTTTCGCACTGGCGCCCTGCCCGGACAGTACGTCACCGGCGGCGCCGCCCTTCGCGGCGATCCCGACGAGCAGGTGCTCGGTGGAGAGGTACTCGTCGCCGAGCTCCTTCGCCTTCGCCTGTGCTTCGGCGATGACGGCGAGCAGTTCGCGGCTGGGCTGCGGGGGCGCGACGGTGGAGCCGGTCACGCTGGGCAGCGCGGCCAGGACGCGGTCGGCGCCGGTGCGCACGGACGCCTGGTCGGCGTCGACGGCGGCCAGCAGGTCGATGATGTTCTCGTTGTCCTGCCCCTCAAGGAGCGCGAGGAGCAGGTGGGCGGGGGTGAGGTCCGGGTGCCCGGCGGACACGGCCCGGTCACTGGCCGCGTTGATCGCGTCCCGGCTCCTGTTGGTCAGCTCGGCGTCCACGTTCGCGTTCTCCTCCTTGCGTCAGCGGTGGGCGGCTCCCGCCCTAACACTGCCTTGGGCAACGTACACAAAGTTGAGTCTATTCCACTCAAGGTCCTGCCGGGAGACCTAGGGGGCTTCTGACGGATCAGCGCGGAAGAAGGAGCGGCGTTCGGTGCGTGCTCTCGGCGTGCCGGGCGGAAGTCCTCGTAGCGGAGCTACTAGGGCTTTCGTCCGGTGCGGCGAGAGTGCGTGCCGGGCGTCGCGACGCCGCGAAGATCCGTCAGAAGCCCCCTGGCGGTTAGGTTCTCCTCCATGGCCACGTACCCCGTGAATCCGCGCGATCCCGACCCCTCGTACCTCACCTTCTGGCAGGAGCGGCACCTGTGCACGCTGACGACGCTGCGGCCCGACGGCAGCCCGCACGTGGTGCCCGTCGGGGTGACATACGACCCGGAGGCGGGTCTGGCGCGGATCATCACCAACAAATCCAGCGCGAAGGTCGGACATGTGCGCGCCGCCGGCCCCGACGGCGCGCGGGTCGCGGTCTGCCAGGTGGACGGGCGGCGCTGGGCCACGCTGGAGGGACAGGCGTACGTACGCACCGAGCCGGAACCCGTCGCGGAGGCCGAGCGGCGCTACGCGGAGCGGTACGGGCGGGTGCCCTCGCCGAACCCGTCCCGCGTGGTGATCGAGATCGAGCTGCGGACGGCGATGGGGAGAGGCTGAAATCAACCGGTGCCGAGTCGGCCCCGGGATGCGAGGATGTGCTGAGTTTTCCCCGAAAACTGCAGCGGCGTCACCGTGTTCAGGTGGCGGACCAGCACCACGGGCCGTTCGGGGCCACGATCGAGCGGGCCCGCGCGATCCTCGTCGATCACATCTCCCAGTACGGGGCCTTCGAGGTCATGTG